>CASEWY010000221.1 GCA_949291625.1 uncultured Bacillota bacterium | reverse complement strand
TAATTTTAATAATATAGCTTGTTTAAAAAAGGCAATACTTACTAGTATTGATAGTTTCTTGACAGGTATTAGTTTAGGTTTAATTGGTGTTAATATTAGTATAGTTATTGTATTGCTTTTTGTATTACATTTTGTGATTTATGCTATTGCGATAAGAATGGGCTATGTATATGGGGCTAGATGGCAAAGAGGTTTAGCTACTATTGAAGGTATTTGTTTGATAGTTTATGCAATATGCAAATTGGTAGGTTTGGGAATATGGTAAATCGAAAATCAGTAATGAGAATCAATTTGTGTGAATCATTAAGAGAAACGATGTTAAAAAAGCCTTTTGAAAAAATAACAATTAAGAATATTTGTGATGAAGCAGGAGTTATTAGGGCTACTTTTTATAATCATTTTGAAGATAAATATGATTGTTTAAATGCTATTGTTGAGATGGACATGGTTGATGATTTTGCAAAGAATCATAATATTGATGTTAGTCATATTTTTAAACCCATAGCCGATAATAAGGCTTTTTATCGAATTGCTTATCAAGTTGAAGGTAGTGTTAGCTTTAAAGATATGATGATTGATAATATTGCTTTAATCATTAATGAAATTTTTAAACATAAAAGAAATGATTATCTTAAAAATGAATTTTCTGATTTATTTTTGGCGCGCTATTATGCTACTTTAATTGAGTTATATGTACATGAATGGATATTTTCTAATGAAGATTTGAATTTTGATAGATTGAAATTATTATTAACGAGTAGTTTTTATGATTTCTTAAAATAGAAGGCTATAACAAGCAAATGTTATAGCCTTTTAAATAACATCAATTTTTCCTTTATATTTTTTTAGATAGGCATTGTTTATGCTATCACCGCGATCAAGATTGCCACTTACCCATACTGGTGGTTCATAGCCTTGATCTAGCATAATTTGAATAGCTTCGCAGATAATACCAATTAAAATATTCATAGTTACAACTGTGGAAGTAGAGCCAAATTTTTCAATCATTCTAGAATCTTCCAATACTGCATCGCCTTTTTTAGTGCAAGTGTCCAATACGATATCAACAACATCTTTCAATAATTTACCGCTAGAATGACGAGAAGTAACACTATTGGAATAGTCTAATGAAGTTACGCCAATTACTTTCATTCCTAAATTTTTAGCTTCTAGTGCCATCTCAATGCCTGCAGGATTTCTGCCAGAAATAGATACGATAATCATCGTGTCATTAGGAGTTGAATACATGCTATTAAGAACAGTCTTGGCAAAGCCTTCGGAGCGTTCCATTAATTGGGAGTAACGTGCTTTAGGATAGATATTATAATGAGGAATTAAAATAGCGTTGATTGGTACTAGTCCGCCAGTTCTAAAGCATAGTTCTTCACCAAACATTTGGGAATGGCCGCAACCAAATACATGAACGATGCCATCATTCATTACCGTAGTTGCTATTTGGTTGGCGCATTTTTCAATGATGTCTTCTTGTTTTAGCGCTTGTTGAAGTTGTTGTTGAACGATATTGGTAAATTCTAAATATCTTTTCATATGATTTACCATCCTTTAAATATAATATATCCCAAAAAAAAGCATCCTTCAATAGATGGATGCTTAAAAATGTATAAATGGTGCCGACTATAGGATTTGAACCTACGACCTACGCGTTACGAGTGCGTTGCACTACCACTGTGCTAAGTCGGCAAACTAAGCTTTTTTTGCTCAGCTATATTATTATATCATTTTAATTCAAATTTTATACTAAATTTTTTGTTTTCACTTAGAATATGGGCATAAGCACCATTTATTAGAGTCATTCTAGGAATAGTATGGCCAATATCGGCATCATTAATGATAATTATTGTGTCATCAAATACTCTAGTTAAAGCTTCATAATAGCTCATATTGGTATGAGTAGATGGGAATACCGTTCTACCATTAATGATGGCTTTAGTATTTTTAAAATATCCAGCATATTTCATTTGTAATAGTGTTAAATAGAAATCTTCAGCTGATAGGGCATAATTATCGAAAAACCAAATAATGTTTTCATTTTGATATCGTTCTAGAAAATCTTTAGTACCATCATATGGAGTATTGAAAAGATTGCGAATTACATCGATGCATCCTCCAATTAATCTACCACTAATATTTATATTGTCTTTATTTTGTTGATATTCTACTTTTTGATCATAAATAATTTCTTTTGCTTCATAATCAGGTTTTTGATAATAATCAAAATTATATTGAGTGATAAGCTTCCCCTGCATCAATGCTAGGGCATTATCGATATATTCATGATTAATATCAAAAGATGTAGCACAAAGTCCATAAAGAGTGGCGATATCATATTTAGTAGTTAGACAATATAATATGCTAGTAGGATCGGATGCTCCCATATGCCATTTAGGATGTTTAGCTAATTCTTCAAAATCTAGATATGGTAATATTTCAAAAAGAAAATCACCACCTCTAGCACATAAGACCATCTTTACTTTATCATCTTTGGCTAATTCCATAACTTCTAAAGCTCGAATACTTGCATTTGCTGAGCGTATTCCGTCATTTCTAACATGGGCTGTTTCTAAAATATTAAAGTGTTTTTTTAGGGTATTTAAAGCTTTTTCATAGTCTTCTAATTTATTACCGGTTCCAGCGCTAGGAGCACATATTCCGATAATGTCTTGTTCATTAAGAAATTGAGGATATTGCATTTTTTTACCTTTCTAGGATCTTTAATTCTTTGTATCCAGTTTCTATATCATATTCACGTATAAATTGTTTATCAGCAACAGTTAATATGGCTAGTTCACATGTAGTATTAATAATCGTACCATCTAATAGATGCCCACCAAAGGTATTACCATTTTCATCACCTACACATATGTGAAGATGTAAACCATGCTTGCTACAAGTGCCATTTAAAGATAATATTTCTAAATCTTGCTTATATTCTTTGTCTTTAATGGCTTTAGCTAAACGAATGTGTAATTTATCTAAACAGCCAACACTGGAGATGATGATACCAGCTTCAATATCATGTTCTTGACATATTTTAAGAATGCTTTGTTTAAGATCATTTCCTTTTTTTAAACGTTCGATAATAATCATATATATCTTCCTTCCATTAGCAATTTTCTTTTAAATAGTATATACTAGAAATATCGGAGGGCTTATGAGAATAGACATTGATTTATTGCTTAACTTTATTGCTTTAGCATTTTTGAGTGTTGTTTTAATTATGCTTATTTTGGAAAAAATAATGCATAAGCGTAAAATGGAAAATCAAGAAGCCAAAAGCAATGCTAAAATTAGACAGAGTTAATCAATGTTTATTTGCGATAGTACATTACTTAAATAATCATTTATTACTAGATCTGCTCTTTGATCAAAAGGGGTTTGATCTTTATTTATTAATACTAATTTATCATTTTGATAATAATTGATAAAGCTTGCAGCAGGATATACTTGTAAGCTAGTTCCACATACAATTAAAACATCTGCTTGTAATATTAATGATAAGGCATCATTAATATTTTTTTCATCTAAGGCCTCTTCATATAATACTACATCAGGTTTGATAATTCCTCCACATTCACAATAAGGAATACCCTCACTATTAATTATGGCATTTAAATCATAAAATTTATGACATTTTGTACAATAATTACGATGAATAGAACCATGTAATTCTATGACATTTTTACTATTGGCCATTTGATGTAGTCCATCGATATTTTGAGTGATAGTACCAATACATTTATTTTTTTCTTCTAATTTGGCAATGAAATGATGGGTAATATTAGGTTTTGCATCAGGATATATCATTTTATTGCGATAAAAGCGAAAGAATTCTTCAGGATTTTGTTTAAAAAAAGTATGACTTAAAATTATTTCAGGTGGATAAGCATATTCTTGATTATATAGACCATCGGTACTACGAAAGTCAGGAATACCACTATCACAAGATACTCCAGCACCAGTGAAAAATACTATTTTTGAAGCATCGTTGATGTATTTTTGTAATGCAGCTATTTTATTCATCTTTTTTCTCCTTTTCATTATAAAGATTAATTATGGATTGGGCTAAAGATAGTAAATCATTTTTTAAACTTGGTGGAGATAATACTTCGGCATCATCTTTAAATGATATAATCCAAGCTAATAGATCATTGGAGATAATACTATTAAAATTAATAATAAAACTCTTGTCATCTTGATGGGTTTTTATGGCACTATCTTGAAGGCGGTCATAGACGATATGTTCTACTTTATTATTAAAACGGATGACTATATTTTCTTTTGGCCCTATATTCATATTAAAATTTTCCAATAAGTATTTTTGAATGTCGATAGGGGGTAAAATAATATCATTGGAAGGTTCAATATTAATATTTACCATACGGTCTAAGCGATAATGGGAATAACTTTTATATTTATAACTATAGGAAATTAAATAATAATTGTCATTTGCTAAAATTAAATAACAGGGTTTTATCTTATATGTGGCTATTTTACCATTTTTATAACGAAAATGTTTTTTGGAAAAAGTAGTATCAGCGTAATTGAAAATAATATCTTCTTTAGCAATAAGGGCATTTATTATTTCATTTAAATTATATACAGTTGTATTATTAATAATTTTTGAAGCATTATTTATGGTTATATCTTCTAATATTTTTTGTTCATAAATTGTTAAATTAGTATTTATATTATTGATTAGTTCTTGAATTTTATTATTGCTTAAAAAACGTTGAGCATTTAAGGCATCATTGATAATCTTAATGTCAGTTAAAGATAAATCCCTTTCTAAATAATATCCTTTTTTACTTTGATCATAATTTATAATATAACCGCATTGATTTAATTTTTTAATATCACTATAAATTGTTTTGCGCTCAACTATGATATTTTCTTGGGCAAGTCTATCGACTAGCATGTTTGCGCTTAAGCAATGATTTTCATCACTTTCTTGACGCAATATCTGTAATAATTTAATTAATTTCATATAGATATTTTAGCACATGTCCAAAAAATTGGACATGTTTTTTTTGTAATCTAGTTATAATTTACTCACTTAAAAATAAAGGGGGTAATGATATGAGCAAGTTACAGATGATATATATTGAAATCTTTTTGATTTTATTTGGTTATTTTTATATGTTTAATGCTTATCAAATAGTTACGCTTATTTTAGCTGGTTGGGCTTTTCTTTTAGCAATCTTTAATTTGCATTTAGATAATAAATTATTTATCAGAATAGGAATATTCTTTGGTATTCAAGTGATAATGATTATAGCTAGTTCTATTTATATTAATTTTGAAGAGGTATTTGTATTGAGTCTAGGTAGTACGATAGTATGGGAAAGTTTTATGAGCATCTATAATCAAGGCAATGATCTATTAAGAAAGAGAATGGATAATATTATTTACGCTATTATTTTTATTTATTTAACATTTATGATTATATTAATAATTTTACCTTTAACTGTAAAAACTAGTTTTGTACTTATTCAATTATTATTTGTACCAGCAATTGGACGCTTTTTCTTAGAAAAAATATGATAAAATAATTCATTGGAGAGTGAAAGAATGACAAAGCTATTGATTAGATTGTTTGTTAAAAATTATGACGATATAAATGATGATAAAGTTAGATGGAACTATGGTAGACTTAGCAGCTTTGTAGGAATATTTAGTAATATTCTTTTATTTCTAGTTAAATTTATTATAGGTTCTATTAGTAATTCTATTGCGATTACTAGTGATGCGTTTAATAATCTTAGTGATTGTGTTAGTTGTGTAATTACTTTATTTGGTTATCATCTAGCAAGTAAACCTGCTGATAAGGATCATCCTTTTGGTCATGGAAGAATGGAATATATTATTTCTATTATCATTTCCTTTTTGATTTTTTTGGTAGGTATTGAATTGTTGAAGAGTTCATTTGCTAAGATTATTAATCCTGAACCGGTTGATTTTAGTTTATTTATTTTATTAATTATGGTTTTAACGGTTTTAGTTAAAGTTTGGATGTTTTTATTTAATCGTTATCTAGGTAATAAAATTAATAATTCGGCGATGGTTGCGACTTCTAAAGATAGTCTTAATGATTGTATAGCTACTAGTGTGGCGATCTTATCTTTGATTTTAAGTAATTATATTGATTTACCAATAGATGGTATTATGGGCATCTTTGTTTCTTTCTTTATCTTATATTCGGGATATGGAATTTTAAAAGAAACTTTAGATGATCTTTTAGGAAAACCTGCGGATAGTGAGATTGTTAATAAGATTCATGAGTTAATCATGGCTGATTCGCATATAATTGGTATTCATGATTTAATTATTCATGATTATGGGCCTGGTAAATCTATTGGTTCTTGTCATGTAGAAGTTAATGCACATGATAGTTTTATAGCGGTGCATGATGTGGTTGATCAAATTGAAAAAAGAATTCAAGAAGAATTGCATATTATGATGACCTTACATATGGATCCTGTTGATAGTGATGATGAATTGACTAATGAATATAAACAAATGATCTTAGATATCATTAAAAACATTGATGAAAGCTTATCTATCCATGATTTCCGTATTGTTAGTGGGCCTAGCCATACTAATTTAATTTTTGATTGTGTTATTCCTTTTGATAGTAAACTTACGGATAGTAAAGTTAAGCAATTAATCGATGATGAATTAGCTAAAAAGGATAAAAAATTCTTTACTGTTATTACTTTTGATCGTGATTATTGTTAAAAAGCCTCTAATTAATTTTAGAGGCTTTTTAACTATTTATTAGCTTTAATCATTAATTCGCAAATCTTATTAGCATATGCTACAGGATCTTCAATTGGCATTCCTTCAATCAATAGGGCTTGATCATATAAGATATTAGCATAATCATTTAATAATTCTGGATGATTATCATTAATATCTTTCAAAGTCTTAAATACTTCGTGATCTGGATTGATTTCTAGAATTTTATTGGCTTTTATTTGTTGACCATTAGGTCCTTGAGATAAAATCTTTTCCATTTCAATTGATAGACCATCATCAGATACTAGACAGATTGGATTTTGTTTTAGACGAGAAGAAATTTTAACTTCTTTTACTTTATCATTTAAAGCATTTTTCATTGCTTCTAACATAGTTTTATTTTCTTCTTGTTTCTTATTTAATTCTTGTTTTTCTTCTTCACTATCTAAATCTAATTCTCCTTTATTAATAGATTTGAAAGGTTTATCAGCATATGTTTGCATGATATTAATCATGAATTCATCTACATCATCTAAGAAGTATAATACTTCGATATTTTTATCATTAATCTTTTCCATTTGTGGTAACTTTTGAATTTCATCAAGATTTTTACCACATACATAATAGATGGCTTTTTGATCTTCTTTCATGCGGTCTACATATTCTTTTAAAGTAACATATTTTCCTTCTTTATTGGATCTAAATAAGATTAAATCTTGAAGGATATCTTTATGCATACCATAATCTTTATAAATGCCAAATTTCATATTTAGACCGAAGTTATCAAATAATTTTTCATATTCTTCACGTTCATTTTTAAGCATATCTTCTAAATATGATTTAATTTTCTTTTCAATTGATTTAGCTAATGCTTTAACTTGACGATCTTGTTGAA
>CASEWY010000220.1 GCA_949291625.1 uncultured Bacillota bacterium | reverse complement strand
TTAGGTGAATATGATCATCAACAAATTGATTTAGTCATACAAATAATGCAAAATAGTAATATTGAAATATTATCTAATAAAGCTTTAAAAATCCGCAATACCGGTTCTCAAAGTATTACCCTTATTGGTATAGATTGTACTATTGGTAATTATGATAATATTTCTGATGCTTTTATTGATGTAGGTCCAAATAGTTATAATATTGTAATCTCTCATGCTCCTGATACGGTATTAGAACTACCAGATGATAGAATTGATTATTTTATTGCCGGTCATACTCATGGTGGCCAAATTAATTATATTTTTGGTACAACCTATGAAGTTGAACAAGCCAATTTAGCTCTTAGTGGAAAACATAATGTAAATGATAATTATATCTTAGATATATCAAATGGAGTTGGAAGTATTGGTAGTTCAGCTCGCTTTCTTGCATATCCTGAAATTGTTTTATATCGCTTAAATCATCAAGAAGAAACTACAACAACATATTAATAAAACCCTTATAGCAAATTGGACTATAAGGGTATTTTTTAAAATTTTTTTATTAATTTTTTTATTAATTTTTGACGATCTTTATCTGATAAACTATTTTGCAATCTAGCAATTAAATCATATATAATCAATTTCTGATTTTCCGAAATATTATCTTTATTTTGTACAATAGATCCTAATTCCATCAAAGCTTGATGAAAACGAGTTTCATCATGAATATTTGCATTAATAACTTTTTCTACTTTTGCAGCAAATGCTTTATCCTTTTTTCTAAACATAATAATACCTATAAATAATCTTCATCCTTTTCATTCATATTAACACAAATTGTCTCAATATTGTCAATACATTCTTTAATATAGGCTTGAAAATCAAAACGTCCTTCTAATTCATGAGCTTTATGAATTGTAGGTTTAGTAACAGGATTTTTAGGATCAAAAATTGTACAACAATCTTCATATGGAAGAATTGAAGTTTCAAAAGTACCAATTTTTTTAGCTAAATCTATTATTTCTTCTTTATCATATGTTACAACTGGACGAATAATTGGAAAATTAGTTACTTCATTAATACATTGCACACTTTCTAAAGTTTGTGATGCAACTTGCCCCAAACTTTCACCCGTACTAATAGCCAAACAATTATTTTGCTTAGCTATTATTTCCGCAATTCTAACCATCATTCTACGCATTATAGTAATAGCATATGCATCATGACAATAATCATAAATAGCTTTTTGTAAAGACGTAAAATTAACAATATGCACCTTCATCCTTCCGCCTTGATACTTACTGATAATTGAAGCTAAAGATAAAACTTTTTCTCTAGCTAAATTTGAGGTATATGGTGGAGCAGCAAAATGAATAGCTTCACAAGCAATTCCCCTTTTCATCATTAAATATCCTGCAACCGGTGAATCAATACCACCAGATAATAACATTAAACTCTTACCATTAATACCTGTAGGATAACCATGAGCACCCTCAATTTTATTGCAAGTAATGTAAGTTCCATCTTCAAATACTTCAATATAAATTTTAAAATCAGGATTATGAACATCAACTTTATGCTCAGTTTCTTTTAAAATTTTTGAAGCAACCATGCGATTTATTTGATCAGAGATATAAGGAAAACTCTTGTCATTACGTCTAGCTATAACTTTAAAAGTTCCTTTTTCTTCTAAGCTTGCTTTAAAACTTGCTTCTACTATCGCATCAATATCACTTGCTACTTTTTGCGTTAAAGAAAAAGAACTAATACCAAAAACATCCTTTAAACGTTCTGAAACAATAGAAGGATCAGTATCATTTAATTTTATATAAATTCTTTCATATGTTTGACGATATTCTAAGTTTTTAAGATCACTCATCGAATTTTTAATATTATTCAATAATTTAGCTACAAATTGTTTACGATTTTTTCCTTTAGTACTTAATTCGCCATATCTTATCAATACGGTATCATATTTAATCATATATATTTATAATCTCCTTTAAATTTTTAATAAAATAATCTAAATCATCCATAGTTGTATGATAATCAAAACTTAAACGCAAACTATGAATTATTCTTTGATGATCATATCCTAAGCTTTCTA
Organism: uncultured Bacillota bacterium; assembly: GCA_949291625.1. GTDB lineage: Bacteria > Bacillota_I > Bacilli_A > Erysipelotrichales > Erysipelotrichaceae > JALEVB01. Next base: position 4,788 of record CASEWY010000220.1, on the reverse strand, counting down.
ACACATGAGATGAATTCATTTTAGAATGGCATGTACTTAAAGCACTAACCATTATGCCTCGAGCATTTAAGGCATTAAGCATAACTTCACTAGTCAACGAACTACAAGAAAAATTAATGATTGAAGGAACACTTGGTTCTAAGCTATTAATTGTTATTTGAGGTATATCTTTTAACATAGCTAAAAGATGATCATGCAACTTGATCATCTTTTCATGATAGTTCACTTGATTTTCCAAAGCAAGACGTAAAGTCTTAGCAAATAAAATATTAACTAAAGCGTTACTTGTACCACCACGTAAATTTTGTTCTTGTTGTCCTCCATTAATTAAAGGTAATAAATTAACATGTTTTTTCTTAACTAGAATTCCACTACCCTTTAATCCTTCAATCTTATGAGCTGAAATACTAGCTAAATCAATATCTTTAAGATTAATTGATAATTTACCTACAGCTTGTGTTTCATCAACATGCATCAAGGCTTTACTTTTATATTTTACATAATGAGCTATTTCTTCAACAGGATTAATAGCACCTATCTCATTATTAACATGCATGATGCTAACTAAAATTGTATTATCCTTCATTGCATTCATAACCATATCTGCACTGATAATACCTTGTTTGTTTGGCTTTAAATAAGTAATTTCAAAACCAAAATCATTTTCCAATTGCTGCATAGCATTTAATACGCTAGCATGTTCATATGCGGAAGTTATAATATGCTTCCCAATATTTTGATATTTTAAAGCAGTCCCTTTAATAGCAGTACTATTAGATTCTGAAGATCCACTAGTAAAAAATATTTCATCAGCTTTAACATTTAACATTTTTGCAATAGCATCCCTACTTTTTTCCATCATGCTTTTAACTTTTGTTGCATCATCATATAATGCATCAACATTATAATATTCATCAGCTAAAAGCTTAATATAGGCATTATAAATTTCCGGATGAACTTTTGTAGTACTAGCACAATCAAGATACAACTTACGCACTTGTAGAATTCTCCTTAATTAATTTTTCATAGCTACCTGGATGAATCTTTTCAATTGTAGCAATCGCAATTTTTAAAGCTTGTGTATATTCACCATTTCTAAAACACAATTCCGCTCTAGTTAATTCCGAATCAATATCAGCATAAGTAGAACGATATTTATTTCCAAATACAATAGTATTTTCAACCATTAGAGCAGTACCTACGACATTATTAACATTATTCCATAATTTATATATGAAATCTATTGCATCATTTAAAGTAGAATTAAGCAATTTAACATTTAAAGGTGTTTCCGCAATTAAAGTTTTAATGCTATAGATATATTCAAAAGCCTTACTTAAATCTTCTTCATATTGGCGAGAAATAGAAGGTAAACGACTAGTACGAATCTTAACTTGCATTTGATTCATGATAATTTGCAACTTTAATAGTTGTTTATTAGCCCTTTCTTCATCCCCTTTAGCCATATTCAAACGATCTTGATTTTCTTTTAATTGCTTATTTATGTCTTCTGCCTTATGCAATAATTCTTCTAATTTATCACTTGCAACACTATATGGTAAATCTTCTTCATTTATTTGACCATATATCTTATCAACATCTTCTTTAATTTCTTTAGTAATATTTTCAGCTGTATCTAATAACTCTTCAAGATTTTCTATGCCAAAACGAATCTTAGCTTTTTCAAATTCATCACGGATATAATCCATCGATTGATTAGCTTCTTTTAGGATATTCTTTATGTCATCTCTAATTTTATTTATAGCAGTAAAAGAACTATCTTCCTTTTGCAAATCTTCATCAAGTTTAACTAAACGTTCATGATATTCTTTTAAATTATCTTTAATACCATCTAATTCACAATTTTTAATTTTATCTAAATCATATTTTAAACTTGTAGCAATTTCATTTAGCTTATTTTCAACTGCTAAATGATCCAAGATTATATCTTTTTCTTTTAGTTGATTATAGCGCTTATTAATATCTGCCATATAATCAGGTAAAGTATATCTAGCTGCCTGAATAATCTTAGCAAGATTTTCATTTAAATATTCAATTTGTGCAATTGAAGACTCAATTAATTTAAGTTCTTCTGTAGCTTTTTCATAATCAGAAGCATACATCCACTCTTCAAAAGCTGAAAACATCTTTTCAACATCACTAAGTTTTAATTCAAATTGTGGCCAAGAAAAAGCAACTAATTGACTCTTATCATTCGCAACACTCTTCAAATTTCTAAATTGTTCTTTAAGCGCAGTAACTTTAGCTCTTTGATTAGTTTCTTTTTCTAATATGCTATCTAAAAAAACATTTAATTTTTCAACTTGTTTTTCACCTAAATCAATTGCAGCTTCTAAATCCAACAACATCTGCTTAACAGGTTTAGTCTTACCCATCACAAGATTATCATCAGCATCAGCTAATTCCTCAGCAATTGAACGAAGATTATTTTGACATTGCTCAAAATCTAATTGGCAATTGTTAACACTTTCCATAATCTTACTGTCAACTTTGGCAATTGCTACTGCCTTATTCAATTTAAAAGGCAAAGGAATACTTTTAATTGAATTATAACGAACTTCTAATTTATTAAATTCTTTACGATATCTACTAATAGTCATTCTATGAACTATCAAATAAACCACTAATATAATTATCAATGCAATAATCGCAATGATTACTTCAATTCTTGATAAGAAACTAATTACAGCATCCATTAAATAAACACCCTCTCATACGCTTACTATAGTATCATATTTTTGACAATAATGGGTAAAAAAAATTGACATTAGCCCTTCTATTTGATACAATTTTACAGCGTCAATGATGGCAGCATGTAAAGTTTTATATTGTATGCGTTGATATCAGTATAGCTGTTGCTAAAGTAACTTGCTGCAATAAGCGAAATAGCTTTATATCAACACCTTTATAAAATGATTTACACCTGTTATTATGAGCCAAAATAACAAGGAGGAAGAAAATGGCAAGAAACACTGGACCAGTTTGGAAAACATCAAGACGTTTAGGTTTTTCAATTTTAGAAACTGGTGAAGAATTAAAAAAGAGAGCTTATGCTCCTGGTCAACACGGACCTACTAAACGTGTAAAATTAAGCAACTATGGTATTCAGTTAAGAGAAAAACAACGTATTAGAAACCTATATGGTTTAAATGAACGTCAATTCAAGAATACTTATCTAAGAGCTACTAAAATGGAAGGTGTTACTGGTAGTAACTTCTTATTCTTATTAGAATCTAGATTAGATAACTTAGTTTATCGTTTAGGTTTTGCAAGAACTAGACGTGCTGCAAGACAATTAGTTAACCATGGTCACATTCTAGTAAATGGTAAAAAAGTTGATATTCCTAGCTTTATTGTTAAACCTGGTTCTACTATCGAAGTAAAAGAAACTAGCCGTAACATGAAAGCAATCAATGAAGCTTTAGAAGCAACTTTAAATACTGTAGCTTTCGTTGAAGTAGATAAAGAAAATAAAAAAGGTAAATTTGTTAGATTACCTGAAAGAAGCGAATTAAATCAAGAAGTTAACGAATTACTAGTAGTTGAATTCTACAACAGATAAGCTTTAAATTTTAAAACCATAACTAATCCTATTAGGAAGTTATGGTTTTTTTATTGATTATAAACTTAGCCCACTCCAAGTTATTTTTCATATTATTACATTTAACTAATAATTCTTCATAATAATTTATACGATTATTAATATAATATTCTGCATTATCAAAGCCATATTTATAAATATATCCACTCAATTCATATATAGGAAAGCCAATTGCGTGTTTTATAGTATGACAAACACTACAACCTTGTGCCAAAGCATGAATAAAGCAATTATTTTCAATATTATAATCATTAGCTAAACGATGACAAATCAAGATTTCTTCTTTAGCCTTAGGCATCTTACACTTTCCTTGCGCCCACAACTTACATATCTCTACTGTTTTAATAAATTGCAATTCATTAGGATTTATTGTAGATAAATAATCTGCCATTTCTTGAGCTAGTGTTAATGCCCATAAAGTAATACATGCTCGGTTATATTGATTTAATAAAAGTTGAAGATGTTCAATTATAGGATCACTTTTAGTAAAAAGAATTTTATTTTTTTGCTGATATCTTATGAAAGCATATTTTAAGCTTTCTTCCATAAAAAAGATATCGCATTAGCGATATCTTAATGATCCATATCTTTCAAGAAAGCTTTATATCCTAAATAACCTTCATAAACATCAGCTTTTGAAGTAACTTCATATTGAGCATGCATATTTTGCACGGCAATTCCCGCATCAATTACTTCCATATCCAATTGGGCAAGAATATAAGCAATGGTACCTCCACCACCTTGATCAACACGACCTAATTCACTAGTTTGGAAGTATACATTATTATCATCCATAACGCGACGAATCTTTGCCATATATTCTGCATTAGCATCATTACAACCACCCTTACCTCTTGAACCAGTATATTTTGCAAAACATAATCCTTTGCCAAAATAAGCACTATTCTTTGGTTCACATACTGAAGGATAATTTGGATCAAAGGCAACTGTTACATCACTAGATAACATATATGAATTTCTAAAACATTCATTTAAATTTAATGAAGAATAAACTCCTAATTTATCTAATAATTTAGCTACCATATTTTCAAATGAACGAGAATGCATGCCATTATTGCCAATAGAAACAAATTCTTCTTTATCTCATAGAATACAACCTGCATTACGATTAACATTTTCTACTTCTTAGATAGCTCTTAAACTTG
>CASEWY010000219.1 GCA_949291625.1 uncultured Bacillota bacterium | reverse complement strand
ATTAATTGAATATCTTTAGGTAATAAACCATTTATAGCATATTTAAATTTATAGATACTATAATGTTTATCTACATCAAAATGAAAAACATGACCATAAGCATGCACTTTAGCATCCGTTCTTCCCGAAGCTATTATTTTTATAGGCTGATTACAAATTTTAGATAATACTCTTTCAACTTCATCTTGAATAGATGGTCCATTTAATTGACTTTGAAAGCCATTATAATTTGTACCATCATACATCAATATTCCTTTATAACGTATCATATTATTGCCAAAATAATTAATGCAACACAAAGTACAAAACTTACAGTCAATAAGATATAATCATTCTTTTCCATCTTTAATACTTTATATCTTGTTCTAGTAGCTCCTGGTGCATAACCTCTTGCTTCCATCGCATTAGCTAAATCTTCCGCTCTTTGAAAAGCTGAAACAAATAAAGGAACTATCAAAGATAGAATAGCCATTACCTTTTCTTTCAATTTTCCTTCTTTTAAATCAACACCTCTTGAAGTTTGAGCTTTCATTATTCTTTGCGTTTCTTCTATCAAATCAGGAATAAAACGTAAAGCAATACTTATAAGCATCGCAATTTCATGAGAAGGAACTTTAAATCTAGTAAAAGGCTTCAATAAATCCTCAATACCTAAAGTAAGATCCAAAGGTTTAGTAGTAGCAGTTAAAGCAGTAGTAATCATAATCATCAATACTAAGCGTACTACAATATATAAAGTCTGCATAATCGCATCACTATATATTGCAAAACTACCTATACTTAAAATAATTGTACCCGTCTTAACAACCAAAATATTGATGACTAATAAAAATATCATCATAAATAACATTGGTTTCATAGCCTTAATAACAAATTTTAAAGATAATTTAGCCATAAAAATCAAGCTAACTACCGCTAAGGCAATTAAACCATAACCTAACCAACCAGCCGGTATGAATATAGCGATTAATACTACAAGCATCGCAATTATTTTAGCTCTAGGATCAAGTTTATGGATACAAGAATTAAGTGGTAAATATTTCCCTAATGTAAAACTACCCATTACTTTATCACCTTCTTTGCTATTTCTTCAGCTAATTCATCTACCGTTTTAATATCTTTAGTAATTTCTATGCCTCTATTTTTCAATAATTCTTTAGCTTGAATAATAAATGGCGGAATAATATGCAATTGTTCACACCACTTGCTATCTTTAAAGAATTCATCTACACTCAAATGACATCTAACATTACCATGATCTAATACAATTACATCATCACAATAATTAAATACATGTTCCATATCATGAGAAACAATGATAATAGTCTTATGATATTCTTTATTTAATTTCTTAAATAATTCCATTATAGCTTTAGCTCCTTGAGGATCTAAGCCGGCAGTAGGTTCATCTAGGACAATAACTTTAGGATCCATTGCTAAAATACCCGCAATAGCTACCCTTCTTTTTTGTCCCCCACTTAAATCTAGAGGGCTCTTTTCATAATAACTAGGATCAATATCTACCATTGCTAAAGCTTTCTTGGCTTTTGCAATTGCTTCTTCTTCACTAAATTCAAAATTCTTTGGTCCAAATGCTACATCTTTAATAATTGTTTCTTCAAATAATTGATATTCAGGAAATTGAAATACCAGACCTACATTTTTACGTAAAGATTTTAACTTTGTAGGTTTTTCTTCACTAGAAATTATCCTATCTAAAACTTCTACCTTTCCACTTGTAGGCAATAATAAAGCATTCAAATGTTGAACTAAAGTAGATTTACCACTACCTGTAGCCCCTATAATAGCGCTCATTTTACCTTCAATAATCTCTAAATCTATCTCTTTTAAAGCTGTATAAGTAAAAGGTGAACCATCACTATAAATATGACTTACTTTTTCAAATTTAATTGGCATATTTCATCCACCACCTTTTCCAAGCTTAATTGTTTATCTATTTTTATACCTTTAGCAGTCAAGGCTAAACTCAATTTAACACTAAATGGTACATCAAGTTTTATATCAACTAATTGTTTATCATTTATTAATATATCCTGAGGCTTGCCATGCATAACAACCTCACCATCATTCATTACGATAACATCATCACTAATAGATACTTCTTCAATATCATGCGTAATAGAAATAATAGTTAATTGTTTATCTTGATGCAATTGATAAATAAATCTTTTTATTTCGTCTTTGCCTTGAGGATCTAACATGCTAGTAGATTCATCAAATATGATGATATCAGGATGCATAGCTAAAACACCGGCAATTGCTACCCTTTGTTTTTGACCGCCTGATAGATGCGTAGGTTCACTATCTAGAAAATCCGTCATATTAACTTTCTTAGCAAATTCGTCGATAATAGGATCCATTTGTTCTTGCGCAACACAATGATTTTCTAAACCAAAAGCAATATCATCTCTTACAGTTGACCCGATGAATTGATTATCAGGATTTTGAAAAACGATACCTACTTTATTACGAATTTTATAGATATTTTGCATATTTAATTCAAGATCTTCAACAAAGATACTACCGCTATTTTTTTCTAATAAGCCTATTAATAATTTAGCTATCGTACTTTTACCACTACCATTATGACCAATAATCGTAGTATAGCTACCTTTATTGATATTAAAAGAAACATTTTTTACGGCATAATTTTCTCCATCATAAGAATATGAAAGATCTTTAACCTTAATACATTCCATATAAATCACTCCATAGCCTAATAATTATATAATAAATAAAGCCATAAAAAAAGGTTGAAACTACATTTTTTCAACCTCTAAACGATAACCTAAATAAGCTCCTGTTAAGCTATTTGCCTGATTCGCAACACTTAAGATATCACTCATTATCTTACCATTTTCATTTTCAAAATAACTATTAACTTGAACTTTTAATCCATCTTTAGTTACTTCATATTCATTATCATTACATACATCTAAGAAGATATTCGCATCATTATCATCATCAAATACAATGATATGTTCCAATTTGATTTTTCCTAAATATTTAGTATTAAAATTATCTTCTTGTTCATAGATATTATTGATAAATTTCTTTGAAAGATATGGATATATCTCATGCAATTCATCAATTTTTTTATCATATGTATCTGTATCTTCTCCATCATCATCTTGAATGGTCACATAAGATACTTCCTCATAGTCTTTTTGTTTTTTCATATTTTTAGCTGCTACATAAGCTAATGCACCACCGATTGCTAGTAGTGATAAAATAACTCCTCTTTTTTTCATATGACACCTCTTTTTTTATTTTTTATTATTGTAACACAAGTTATAATTAAAAACACATAGCTTCATTAAACAAATTGCCTTAATTGTAAATATTAATAATAACGATATTCTTCATCAAGTAAAGCTCCAACAAAAATATGATGATTTTGAATAAGACTAGCTAATTCACTAATGCTTAAAAAAATGGTAATACAGCCTTTACCTGTTTTTAAATCAATATATTTATCATCAATTATTTGTTCGCTTAAATAAAAATGATATTTATTATCATTGATGATATTAGCTTCATAAATTATTTCATTATGCAAAGGTCTAATAAGATCCAAACATATTGCATTAGTTATTGCTTTAATACCTACACTTTGCGCAATATCATATAATTTACCAACATTTTGCGTCTCAATCATAATGCAATTAGACTTACCTTTAACATAATTATATAAATCCTTTTTCCTTGTAAAATAAGGAATAACATAAGCATTATTACGATTCATATAAGCAACCAAATGAATTTGCGTTTCATGCAATCTAGCAAACATGATTGTTTCTTCATCTAAATATTTAATACCTTTTATAAAAATATCCTTAATAGATATATTTGCTGCATATGCCTTATTATAAATCAATGCTAACTTATATGCTGCATCTTTACCTAATAAATCATTATTATAATCTGGCTTAGTATAACCTAGAGCTTGGGCATCCTCTAGCGCCTCTTTAAAACTAATATGCTTAGTAAAGATACTTCCTAAAATATAATTAACCGAAGAATTTAAAATACCTTCTATTTCTATAATTTCATCATATTGTCTTATATCCTCTAAATGATGTAAGATAGTAATTCCACCTACTAAACATGATTCAAATGATATATTAGTATTATTATCTTTAGCAAGATTTAATAAGGAAGTATAATGCTTAGCCATTATTTTTTTATTGCTGACAATGACTCTAATCCCCTTTTTTAAAGCTTTTTGGACATAATTATAAGCAAGTTCACTATCAGCTAAACATTCTATCATACAATCGATATTCGCTTCTAAGACATCATTAATATCATGACAAAATATATGATCAATCTTATGATTAAGATCTAATATTTTAACTACTTCATGTTTTAAATAAATTGCCTCATAAACACTTTGTCCAATTCTATTAAAACCTAATAATCCAATTTTCACTTATTGTCCTTCTTTCTTATACACTTGTCTTATTATTTTAAACATAGTATCATTATTATACTTAGAAAACAAGTAATTTATAATAGCTATTAATAAGGAGAGTGAGTAAATGATTGAAATAAAAGTGTGTGCTAGCAGTGCCAATTTAGGTCCAGGCTTTGATACTCTAGGAATAGGGCTATCTTTATATAATACCTTTAGAGTAGAACAAAGCGATAAACTTTATATTGAAAACTGTTTGGATGAATATAATAATGAGCACAATCTATTTTATGTAGGCTATCAAACCGTATGTAAGATTTTAAATGTTCCCGATAAATGCCATGTCATCTTCGACTGTCATATTCCTATATCTAAAGGTTTAGGAGCCAGTGCTAATCTAATAAGTGCTGGTGCCCTAGCAGCCAATTATCTTCATGGCAATATATTATCTAAAGATGAAATATTTAAAATATGCGTTGATATTGAAGGTCATCCGGATAATATTGCCCCATGTATTTATGGTGGTCTTACTAGTTCATTTTATGAGCGCTCTATCATCGCTATGCCATTAGATATCAGTTCGCATTTTCATTTTACAGCTATTATTCCCAATTATACATTAGATACCAAAGAATGTCGAAAAGCTTTACCTAATATGATTCCTTTACAAGATGCCGTATATAATATTTCTCATTGTATTGCCTTAACTTATGCCTTAAAAATAGGTGATAAAGAACTATTAAGAGAAGCTTGTCATGATATTTTACATCAACCATATCGTAGAAAATTAATTAAAGACTATGAAAAGATGGAAGAAATTTGTTTTAAAAATCAAGCTAGTGCTTTTATGATTAGCGGTTCTGGCCCATGTTGTTTGGTAATATCCGATTTCACTAATTTTTCGCAAGCCATTATAGATGAGATTAATCCTTCATATCAAATTATTGATTTAACGATTGATCGTAATGGCTATACTATAACCGACTTATCATGAATGAATATTTAATTGTCCACAATTCGATATTACCATCTAGCTTTTTAACCGTAATTAAAGTTAAGGAATATTTGTTACAAAATCCTAATGCAAATGTAAAAGATGCTTGTTTAAAATTTGATATTTCTCGTTCAACTTATTATAAATATAAAGATAAAATATTTTTACTAAATGCCAATATTAAACGAAAAGCTGTTATTTCTTTAGCTCTAGAAAATGCTCAAGGCAATCTTTCAAATGTCTTAAATAATTTAAGCAATGCAAATGCCAATATCTTAACCATATCACAAGCATTACCAATTAATAATGTAGCTAATGTAAATATAACTATAGATATTGGTACCTTAAATGATGAACTAGCAACTATCATCAGTAAGTTAAATAATTTAAAAGGCGTTATAAACGCCAATTTAATTAATATTGATTAACTTTTAAAACTAATACTCCATCACCTATATCTTTATGATATTCACAACTAAAATTAGGATCTTTTAGAATTTCATCTCTAAAAATCCTAATTTTTTTTACTAAACTTTTAGTATTACGATTATTAGTAAGTTCAGGATTATCTACGATACCATGAAATTCTAAATTATCAAAAATAAATAATTTACTATTAGGCAAAAAATGCTCAAGATAACGACGATATTTACCTTTAGCTCCATCTACAAATATTAAATCATATTGTTTATTACTATTAAAATCTAAAGCATCTATTAAATGACAAGTAATTTGTTGATCCATTTTTGCATCTTTAATATTCTGAAGAGCCAACTCATACATTTTAGGATTGATTTCCAAAGTATCAATTCTAATATCATTATTAAGTTTAGCCATTTGCATACTGCTATAACCAATAGCGGTACCAATTTCTAGAATTGTTTTAATATCATGTTCTTGAATATACGTAAGAAGAAAATCTAAGCCATCATCAAGCATTATAGGAACATGATTTTCATGGGCATATTGTTTGATATCCATTAGTTTTTTAAACTCTGCAATGGAGCAGGTATCCTTCCTTTACGGTTAATCATATCGTCACACTTAACCTTACTAATCTTCATTATTGGTCCACTTCCTAATAATCCACCAAATTCTAATTCATCTTCATTATCATGATTGATAGCGGGAATAATTCTAACGGCGGTAGTCTTACTATTTACCATGCCAATTGCCGCTTCATCGGCGATTATACCAGAAATTGTTGCAGCTGTTGTATCCCCTGGTACAACAATCATATCTAAGCCTACCGAACAAACAGCGGTCATTGCTTCTAATTTTTCTAAACTTAATGCACCTGAGCGACATGCAGCAATCATTCCGGCATCTTCACTCACCGGAATAAAGGCACCACTAAGTCCACCTACGGAACTACTAGCCATGACTCCCCCTTTTTTTACTGCATCATTCAACATTGCAAGGCAAGCTGTAGTACCTGGACCTCCACATTGTTCTAGGCCCATTTCTTCCAAAATATATGCCACGGAATCACCAATTGCTGGTGTTGGTGCTAATGATAAATCCACAATACCAAAAGGTACATTTAATCTTTCACTTGCCAAAGTACCAACTAATTGACCCATACGCGTAATTTTAAAAGCTGTCTTTTTAATAATTTCCGCTAATTCATCCATCGATTTATCTTTACCAGCTTTAGCTAAAGCTGTTCTAACTACTCCTGGTCCACTAACGCCTACATTAATTACTACTTCCGGTTCACTTATACCATGAAAGGCGCCAGCCATAAATGGATTATCTTCAACAGCATTACAAAATACAACTAATTTACAAGCACCAATACAATTTTTATCTGCTGTTATCCTAGCTGACTCATGAACAATTCTACCCATTAATTCTACTGCATCCATATTTATTCCAGCTTTAGTAGAACCAACATTAACACTAGCGCAAACATGTTCTGTAACTTTCAATGCTTCTGGAATGCTTTCGATTAATTCTTTTTCACCTTTAGTCATACCTTTTTGTACTAATGCGCTATAACCCCCAATAAAATTAACATTAAGCGCTTTTGCACATTCATCTAAGGTAATTGCATACTTAACACAATCGCCTCCACTAACGCTTTGTAATAAGCTTATGGGTGTAACACTAATACGTTTATTGATGATAGGAATACCATAATCTCTAGCAATCTCATCCCCAACTTTAACCAAGTCCTTAGCTAAAGTCATTATTTTCTTTTTAATCTTGGCACAAGATACATCGATATCTGCATCCGCACAATCTAATAAAGAAATACCCATTGTAATGGTACGAATATCAAGATCCTCTTCATCAATCATATGAATGGTCTCTAAAATATTATTACTATTAGCCACGATTATTCACCTATATTTTATGCATAGCATTAAAGATATCTTCATGCATAACATGAATAATCAAAGCTTGCTCATTACCTTTCTTTTCTAAACTCTCTTTAAAATTGGTAAAAATACTTGTATCGGCATCACAAATCATAATCATTGTAAACATATCACTAAGTACCGTTTGTGATACATCGATGATATTTACATTATTAGTAGCACATTCATTGGCTACAAAAGCTAAGATACCTGGACGATCTTTTCCTACTACTGATATTATTGCTCGCATAATTCTCCTCCTAATTCTTTGGCATTTCACTAATACCAATAAATGAAAGCTCCGTTAAATAACTAACTTTAGCTTCTTCAATCATTTCCTGTTCCGTATCGGAACAAGTACCAGCATTTATCGCATTAGTAAAATCATAAGTACAAGCATTATAAGCTCCTATATTACTTGCCCAATTATATGTGTAAGCACTTTGGCCTCTAATATATGTAAACAAATTATTATTAAAATCAAAAATATAAGTCTCATTGTCATTAAAATCTAAGACATATTGTCCATATTCATCAACTGTATAACCTAATTGTTGAATTAAAGCAAGCTTAAATTCTTCTAAGGTCATATCCTCTTGTAAATCATCTAAATTAATATATAAGCTATAATCATCTGGTAAAATTAAATTATTTTCATTGATATTGGTATAACTACTTTGATATTCATAACTTCCACTATATTCACTATCACCATTAGACAATGTATAATCAATAGTTAAAAATTGCGAATATAATAAACCATTTTCTATTTCTAATTTAAGCTCATTATTCAAATCAACTACTTCAATATAATCTAAACCATTTTGTATCAATAAATCTTCACAAGCTTCATCACTTAAAACCACATCAAAACCATTACTATTAGTACTAATAGATTTAATATCATCAAGTTCAAAGAATAAATCATTCATATTACTAAGATCACTATCAAAAGTAGTATAAGTCTTACTACCATCGATATTATCATAATAAATATTGCCATCTACAATATAAATGGAAGATGTCCCCATATTCTCATTATCTATATATGTCGTACTATCAATTCTAGCATTACCATCAACATAATCACTTGATGTTTGTACTTCATATGTAAATTGTTCATCAATACTTAATATTGATGATGCATTATTATGATAATTGCTTAAAGCACCAGATGCCCCATAAGCCTCTACAAAATCATAATATAAATCTTCATTAACTGAATTAGAAGCACAAGAACTTAAGCTTATTAATAAAATAAGACTCAATAATATTTTAAATAATTTCATAGAATCACCAATCCTATTATACATGTAAACCAAAAAAAATACAGCACATAAGTGCTGTATAATTTTTATACTAATTCAATATAAGCCAATGGAGCATTATCGCCACGGCGTGTACCGGTTTTAACAACACGAGTATAACCACCATTGCGATCCTTATATTTAGGAGCTACTTCATTGAATAACTTTTGAAGAACTGTTTGACAAGTTTCTTCATCAGCTACAACATTACGAATATAACTAGCAGCAAGTCTTCTAGAA
>CASEWY010000218.1 GCA_949291625.1 uncultured Bacillota bacterium | reverse complement strand
TTGTTCATTATTCCCCAGTTAATGTCCCCAGTTAACTTTGGAGAAAAGGCATTCCCCAGTTTAAGACCCCAGTTATTGACCCCCAACTGCTTCGAAAATACCCCGGTTAACTTTGGTAACCCAGTCTTTATGGTTTTGTTTTTATATTAATAAATTTTTCGTTGATTAGCTTTTAGTAATCTTTTAAATACATTTAAATTTAATGTTTGATATAGTATTAAAAATACTCCGCTACCAACTGTTAAGAATAAACTAGAAGAGGCTAATATTTCACTTAAAGGATAATATAACCAAAATATTTCATCAATAATAATAGGAACAAATATACCTAAGATAAATAAGACAACAGCTAAGATGATACGATTTGTTTGATTAGCTTTCCATTTATTATATTCATCATTTACTAAATCATAATCAGCTTCACTTAGTTCTAGATTAATTAAGATATTACGATCATTTTTAATTAGATTATTACCTTTAATAATTAAGATTACTCCAGCAAATACCATTAGAACCATTAATAGTACTCCTATACTATCAATATAGAAGATATCGCTCATTATTATTGATGGTAAAACAGATGTAATAAACAAGAATACTGCTATTGCTAGACGAGTGTTATATGCTTTGCGATTACTAATATAATCGATAATGGCACTAGTAGGAGTATGTAAGCCATATATTTCCATTAAAGTTTTACTTATTGCCGTTTTTTTATTATTTGCTTGTTCTTCTTTATCTTTTTCTTCTAATATTTCTGATAATTTTTGACTATCTACTTTACTAGTATTTTCTTGTAATTCTTTTTCCATATATATCATTCCTTTAATATTTTAATTATAGCATAATCTTAATAAAAAATATGTTATACTTACCAAAAGGAGTTTAAATATGGAAGATGCATTATGTGTTATAGGGGAAGCATTAATTGATTTTATTCCGCAAGAAAAAAATTGTCGTTTAAAAAATGTTGATGGTTTTACTAAAAGAGCTGGGGGAGCAGTGGCTAATGTGGCTGGTACGGTTAGTAAACTTGGAGGTAAAGCTAAATTATTAACTAAACTTGGAAATGATCCTTTTGGTGATTATCTTTTGGAATGCATGAAAAAACAAAATATTGATATATCATATATTAAGCAAACTGAATTATATGATACTTCATTAGCTTTTGTTTCATTAGATGATAAAGGAAATAGAGATTTTAAATTTTATCGTAGAAGTGCTGCTGATTTAGCTTTTTCTAAAGAAGATATTGATGAAAATTGCTTAAATGATGTTAAAATCATTCATTTTTGTAGTGTTGATTTAGTACCTTCCTTAATGCGTGAAGCTCATCTTCATTTATTAAAATTAGCTAAGAAAAATAATATTCTAATTAGTTTTGATCCTAATTTGCGTTTTTCATTATGGGACGATTTAAATCTTTTAAAAGAAACAGTTTTAGAATTTATGAAATATGCGCATATTATTAAAATATCTGATGAAGAATTATCTTTTATTTGTGGATGTACTGATATCAATGAAGCTAAAGATAAAATCTTAAAAGATGAAGGTGAGCTATTAATATAGACTAAGGGTAAAGATGGGGCGCAAATATTTACTAAAAATAATCATTTAACTGTTGATGGTTTAAATGTTAAGAGTGTTGATACTACTGGAGCAGGTGATAGTTTTATTGGTGCTTTTATTTATCAATTATTAAAAAATAAAGATTATGATTTAGCTAATATTTCTAATGAAAGATTAGAAGAATATTTGGAGTTTGCTAATTATTATGGAGCATATATGACAACAGTTGAGGGTGCTTTAGCTTCTTTAGCAGATTTAAAAACAATTCAAGAATTTATCAAATCGGTAAATTCTTAAATTTTTTCTTTAATTTAATTAATAAGATAGAAAATAAATGAGTAATAGCTAATACTAAAAATATTTGCCAATAAG
>CASEWY010000217.1 GCA_949291625.1 uncultured Bacillota bacterium | reverse complement strand
GTATAATACTTTATGGATTTAGATTAGATGATTATTTGATAATCACACAAAAACTTAACAATTTAGGGATAAGCGTCACTTGTGCTAAAGACGTTAATAGGAAGGTGAAGACTGTCTTACGCTTAGGAGATCGCAAATTTGTTCAAATTGATGATGAGCCAATTATTGTTTGCGATGGCTTTTCATCTGAAGAAATTTTAAAACTTTTTAGTAAGACCCATGGCTTAATAAAGTTTGGTGGTATTATTGGAACAGTCACATCAGAGAATTGTGAGTGGAAGGTTAAAAAATTGATTCATTCATTGAAAAATGAAAAAGAAGCAATCAACAAAATCGAGATTTTAAAGACTTTATTAAATAAGCTTGAAAAGATTGATATTTCGCAAGCTAGTGAAAGCGAAATTGAATATTTAGATAAATGGATAACTAAGGCTCATAATATATGTAAATATAATATTACTAATTTAGATGAAATTAATGTTGTTAGTAGTGAGATTAGTAAAATATTAAAAAATTATCATATTTAAATAATAGAAGACTCAATAATTAATTATGAGTCTTTTATTAGCTTAAGGGAGGTGAAGTTATGACTAAGAAGATAGAGAAATGGTGTGATATGGCAATGAATTTTACGCTACCACGTTGGGAACAATTGCCAGATATTGATTTATATCGCGATCAAGTCATTACTTTTATTGAACGTCACTTATCTTTAATTTCTATGGATGATAAAATTATTACTAGTAGCATGATTAATAATTATGTTAAATGGAAGATGATGCCTCCACCTAATAAAAAGAAACAATATAATCGGGAAAATTTAGCATATTTAATTGTTATATCAATATTAAAACAAGTGGTAAATATTCAATTGATAAAAGATGGTATTGAAGTTGTTGCGAAAGAAAAAGGGGCACATAATGCATATAATTTATTTTGTGAACAATTAGAAGAAAGTATCCGCTATGTTTTAAGTTTGTGTTTTAAGTGTTATGATTATGATAATAAACCTAATTTTAGTGTAGATGATGAAATTATTTTGAGAATGGGTACTTTAGCTTTTGCTAGTAAATTAATAGCAGTAAAACGCTTGACCCTTAATGAAATAGGAGAATAAGATGTCTAAATATACTACCTTAGATAAAAAAGTTGTTACCAAAAAAGATATTATTAAAATTCTTACAAGGATGGGTTTAAAAAGAGGAATGATAGTGGAAGTACATGCTTCACTTTCTAGTTTTGGTTATGTTATAGGGGGAGCTCAGACAGTTGTTGATGCTTTAATGGAAGTTATTACTTTAGAGGGAACTATTTTAATGCCTTATCAAATGGGAGAAAACTCTGAACCTAGCCTTTGGGTAAATCCGGAAGTAAGCCCAGAAATATATAAGATGGTTAGAGATAATATGCCTGCTTATAATTATTTGGGGTCGGAATCCTTGGGTATGGGAAAAATAAATGATAACTTTCGTAAACGTAGTAATATAGTATTTTCTAATCATCCTCAAGCTTCATATATGGCATGGGGTCAGTATGCTAAAGCGTTATGTAATAGACAATCATTGCATTTTTCTTTAGCGCAAGAATCACCTACAGCTCGTCTATATGAATTAAAGGGTTGTGTTCTTTTGATGGGATGCGATTATGATAAATGTACCTGTATGCATTTAGCTGAATATTTAACAGAAAGTAGACCAATTTATATCGCTGGAAGTAAAATTGAATATGATGGAAAAGAAATATGGAAAAAATATTTAGATTTAGATATTGATAGTGAAATATTTAATGAAGTAGGTAAAGTGATGGAAAGTAAGCACATGGTTGCGATGAATTATATAGGTGAAAGTAAGATAAGGTTGTTTAGAGCTGATACGGCAATTGATGAAGCAACTAACTATCTTGAAAAACATTTACCTTATTCTTTTTATAGATGATGGCTTAATTATAAGCCATTATTTTTTTGGCTATAATTGGAGCGATTTCTTCTAATTGTTTTTTATCGTCTATAGTGAAACGATTTAAAATAGGGGCATCGATATCGATTACTCCTAAAAATTGATTGTTGTAGATTAGAGGAACGACAATTTCACTTAATGAGGAACTATCACATGCAATATGGCCTTTAAAATTATGGACATTATCTACAATAACTGTTTGCTGTATTTGGGCACAGTAGCCACATACTCCTTTACCATAAGGAATGTGAGTGCATGCTATTTTTCCTTGAAATGGTCCCAACACTAATTCATTATTTTTCCAAAAATAAAAACCTACCCAATTAATTTTATCGAAATGTTCATTTAAAACAGCTGTTATGTTGCAAAGTGTAGCAAGTAAATCTTGTTCTTCACATATTATTTCGATTTGATTAGCTAATATACTCATGTTTGACTTTCCTTTCATTGATATTACTGATATAATATCACATGTGAACAGGGGTGCATAGTTTTATGCTGAGAGATACCCTTATCACCTGATCTAGTTAGACCTAGCGTAGGGAGTTTACAATATAGTTCCTTACGCCTTCATGATGGAGGTGTTTTTTTATGAAAGTAACGGTTAAAGATCTTTGTTTTATGGCATTTTATGTAGCATTATTTATGGTATTAGATACTTTTATTAATGCTTTACAAATTTTACAAATGCCAAATGGTGGTTCATTAGGTGTTTCGGTAATTGCTTTATTGATGGCTAGCTATCATTTAGGATGGAAGAAAGGCTTAATAGTTTCAGTATTAGCAGTTTTTGCTCAATTTATTACTGGTCCAATGTATACGCCAGATATTGTAGGATTTTTATTAGATTATCTATTAGCATTTAGTGTTTATGGCTTAGCTAGTATATTTCCTAACTTTGGTTGGTTCTATAGTGGAGTATTAATTACTAATTTTATTAGATTTGTATTTAGTACTATTTCGGGAGTAGTTGTTTGGGATACTGCATTATGGGGCTCAATAGGTTATCAATGTTCTTATATGATACCAACTACAATTCTTTCCTTAATCATAGTTCCAATTTTATATAAAAGCTTAAAACCACTTTTGAATAAACAACACTAAGGTTTGTCAATATCGACAAGCCTTTTTATTAATGATAGAATTATAGGGTATGTAAGGAGGCTGATGATATGTTGCCATTAAAATATACACATGTTTATATTCAAAGCTATAAACACAATGGTAAATTACATAGAACATGGTCTAAAGGCTTCGTATTAGTAGCTGATGATAAACATATGGTAGTAGTTACTAATAAGACTTGGGTTATTGAGGCAGATGGAAGAAGGTGGATTACTAGAGAACCAGCAATTTGCTTTTTCTATCCTGATAAATGGTATAACATAATTGCGATGATTAGAAAAAATGGAACATATTATTATTGTAATATAGCATCACCTAGTATTTTTGATGGGGAAGCCATTAAAAATATAGATTATGATCTTGATGTTAAATTATTTCCTGATGGCTATTATGAAATATTAGATGAAGATGAATATATAGAACATGGTAAAATGATGAATTATAGTAAGGACTTAAAAGAAATTATTGAGTGGCAATTGGATTGCTTACTTGATGAAATAAAGAATTATAGGCCGCCATTTGATCAAAATACCATTAAAAAATATTATCGAGATTATCAAAAACATATAAATTCATATAATTTTTAAATAATATATAGATGAAATAAATAATTAAACTTTCTAGAAAAAAGAAGATTAAAAATTTTTATTTCATTTTTTTTGTTAAAGATGAAAAAAGTATTTGACAAAGGCAAATAAAGTTGGTAATATAATACAGCACCTTGCGAGGGAGCAAGGTAGCTAAGATCTTTGAAAACTAAATAGAAATTAAACAACAAACGTCAATTAAA
>CASEWY010000216.1 GCA_949291625.1 uncultured Bacillota bacterium | reverse complement strand
GTTCCACAAAGCAATACACTACCATAATTCAATACTGTAATTTTTTCACAAATACCCATGACTAATTTCATATCATGTTCAATCAAAAGAATACTAACATCAAAGTTCTTACGAACTTTCTTGATTACTTCCATCAATTCTTGAGTCTCTTGCGGATTCATACCAGCCGCAGGTTCATCTAATAATAATAGAATTGGATGAGTAGCAAGCGCTCTAGCAATCTCTAATTCCCTTTGTTTACCATAAGGAAGATTACATGCCTTAACTTTAGCATAAGTATGCAAGCGAAATACTTCTAATAATTCCATTGCTTCATCTTCAATTTGTTGTTCAAGATTAAAATATTTTTTAGTACGTAATAAACTATCAACTAAATTATATTTATATCTTTCATGCAAACCAATTTTAACATTATCAATAACACTTAAATCCTTAAATAAGCGAATATTCTGGAAAGTTCTCGCAATTCCCATTTGCGTAATCTTATGACAAGATAGATTATTAATATTTTTGCCCTGTAAAAGAATCTTTCCATCACTTGGCGCATATACTCCTGTCAACATATTAAATACCGTAGTTTTACCAGCTCCATTAGGCCCAATTAGACCATAAAGTTCGCCTTTTTTAATGGTAAGATTAAAATGATCTACAGCTCTAAGGCCACCAAAATTGATGCCTAAATCTTTAACTTCAAGTACATTCATGTTACTTACCCCCTAACTTTTTTAAAGCGACTTTTAATATTATTAGTAAATTTAACCAAAGTAGGATGATATTTAAATAACATCATG
This sequence comes from uncultured Bacillota bacterium, assembly GCA_949291625.1. GTDB lineage: Bacteria > Bacillota_I > Bacilli_A > Erysipelotrichales > Erysipelotrichaceae > JALEVB01. Next base: position 1,863 of record CASEWY010000216.1, on the reverse strand, counting down.
ATAATTAATGCTAAAGCATAAAGCAACATTCTATAGCCACTAACACTAACTAATAATTGTGGTAATACGGTTAAGATAATAGCGGAAATAATTGAGCCCTTAATACTACCCATACCACCTAATACAACCATAACTAATATTTCAATTGATTTATCAAATTTAAAGGTCTTAGGCTCCAAAATGCCCATATAATGCGCATATAAACAACCAGCAACACCGGCAAAAAATGCTGCAAAAACAAATGCTAAGATCTTAAATTTTTTTGTATCTATACCACTAGCCTCACTAGCAATTTCATCTTCACGAATAGAAATGATAGCTCGACCATGACGTGATTTAATTAAAGCATAAGTCAATACTACAGTGATTACTGCCAACCAATAAGCCCAAAGAAAATTAGTATAACGAGGGATACCAATATAACCACTAGCACCACCAACAATATTCAAATTTAATAAAATATTCTTAATAACTTCCCCAAAAGCCAAAGTAATAATAGCTAAATAATCCCCTTTTAAACGTAAAGTAGGAACTCCTACGATAATTCCAAAAATCATCGCTACAACTCCACCAATAATAATTGACAATAAGAAAATCAAAGGATCAGGTAAACTACCCATTAAGTTCTTACTCAAAAATGCTCCGCTATAGGCCCCTACCGCCATAAAACCAGCATGTCCTAAGGTAAGTTGTCCTAAAAAACCCGTAGTAATATTCAAACTAACAACTAAAATTACATTAATACAAATAGTAAGCATTATTCCTTGATAATAATTATTAATAATGCCCATATTAGATAATAATGTAATAATTAGAAAAACTGCTAAAATTAAACCAAAATTAACTAATGTCTTTGGCCAAAAGGTCATTTGTTTATATCTATCTACAATTTTCATAAGCTATACCTTCTCTTTCACATTCTTACCTAAAATACCAGATGGTTTAAATACCAACATGATAATTAAAACGGTAAAAACTATTGCATCTGATAATTGTGAAGAAATATAAGCCTTGGTAAGAGCTTCAATAATTCCCAAGATAAAGCCACCAAGCACCGCACCAGGAATACTACCAATACCACCCAATACTGCCGCAATAAAAGCTTTAATACCTGGTAAAGATCCTAGATATGGATTAACCATCGGATAAGAAGAACAATATAAGATACCTGCAACGGCAGCTAAAGCAGAACCAACTGCAAAAGTAATAGAAATTGTCTTATCAATATTAATACCCATCAATTGAGCTGCTTGTGAATCCTCACTAACCGCTCTCATCGCTTTACCAACTTTAGTCTTTTGCACAAACAAATGTAAAACACTCATCAAAATAACGGAAACAATAAAAGTAATATAATATGGTGCCGAAATAGAAATCGAACCAATAGTCAAAGCTGGCAAATTAATGATTGTTGGAAAAGGTCGTGGATTAGCACTAAATAATAATTGAAATAAACTCTGTAAAAAATAAGAGACACCAATCGCCGTAATTAGCAAAGAAATTCTCGATGCACTACGAAGAGGTTTATAAGCAACCTTCTCAACTACTATTCCAAGTAATGCACAAACAATAATAGATAAAATAATAGCTAACCAAACTGGTAAATTAAAAGAACTAATCGCAAATAAACAAACATAAGCTCCTACCATGATAATATCACCATGAGCAAAGTTAATTAATTTAGCAATTCCATAAACCATCGTATAGCCCAAAGCAATTAAAGCATATATCGAACCAGCATTTATACCATTAACTAATTGCATCAAGAATTGAGAAACTTCCGACATATTTTCTTCCTCCCCTAAAAAAATTAGGAGGATTAGTAATCCTCCTAATGGTTACTATTCACCATAAGTAACGTAT
>CASEWY010000215.1 GCA_949291625.1 uncultured Bacillota bacterium | reverse complement strand
TTGTTAAAGCATTAAAAGATAAATGTTGTTCTTCGGATATATCATTTTCATAAATATAGTTTTTAGAAGACATAATCATTCTAAGTATTTCATCTTCATTTGCTTTTCTAATACTTCTATCTACTCTTTTATATACTACCGCTGGTTTTGGCCCTTTTTCTCTTAAATAATAGGGCTTATCTTTTCCTTCATTAACTTCAATTACCAATACACCATCATCATTAAAATAGTGCTTAATTAAATGTGATGGTAGTGGATATATGGTATCTTGTAACCAATTTGCTATTTTAGTATCAATAAAATCTCTATCTTCTTCTTGAAATGAAGTATAGATACTGCCATCATCTTCAACGCCAACTAAAATAGTTCCATTCATTGTGTTTAAAAAGCTACAATCTCTTTTTTTACTGTATCTGTCAATTCTCTTTTAAGCTCAATATTATCTTTTTCTTGATACATCTTCATTATCCTTTCATCTGTTTATTTAGTCACTATTCGCAATATGTATTTTAACATATGAACCAAAAAAATAAAAAAATAGAGGTCATTATTTGTAAGGGCATTTATTATGGTATTACGATGCTTTTACATTGAGATATATCATATTTGTTTACATTTGGTTTAAATTTTCTATGCTTAAAACTCATTTTCTATTATTTGCAAGATATATTTTCAAAGTTGGATGGCAAAACATCAAAAGTTATGCCACCAGTTACACCCTAACTAACACTTCCTTAGGTATTAGTTATCATGTAAGCAAAAACATGCTTTGCCAACCGTGCTACCCAAAATTGGTAAAAATCATGAATTTTCTACGAAATCTATTAAAAAATAAAAAGACTGAGAATTAGCCTTTATTTATCGGCATTTCTCAGTAGTTGACTTTGGCGTCCCCCGGGGGAATCGAACCCTCAATTAGCCCTTAGGAGGGGCTCGTTATATCCATTTAACTAGGGAGACATTAGCATTATCAATTTTACCGTTTGTTTTTTGTGATGTCAAACTTGTTTTTAATAATCAAAATAGCAATAACTTTGTAAAAGTGATATGATTATAATCGAGGTGAAATTATGCAAGATTATAAGATTATATCTGATTGTACATGTGATTTAGATGATGAATATGTAAAGAAATTAGATGTTGAAATTATTCCTATGGATGTGACTATGAACGGTCGTCAATTTGAACATTATCTTGATTTTAGAAATTGTGGATTTAAAGAATTCTATGATTTGTTAAATAAAGGGGAAGTGGCTAGTACTTCACAAATAAATCCTGCAAAATATCTTACTTATTTTGAGCCTTATCTTGAAAAAGGTTTAGATGTTTTGTATGTTTGTTTTTCTAGTGGTTTATCTAGTACATATTCTTCAGCAGTTTTAGCGGCTAATGAACTTAATGAAAAATATACTAATAAAGTTTATGTAGTTGATTCAAAATGTGCTAGTGGAGGAGAAGGTTTATTATTAATTGCAGCTTGTAAGAATAAAAAAGAAAAAATGGACGCTGCTACAAATGCTAAATGGTTAGAATGCAATTTGAATCATTTAGCTCTTTGGTTTACAGTTGATGATTTGATGTTTTTAAAGCGTGGAGGAAGAATTTCTGGAACTGTAGCGGTTTTAGGTTCTGCTTTGAAAATTAAACCTGTTTTACATGTTGATGATGAAGGTCATTTAATCAATATGAGTAAGGCCCATGGTAGAAAAGCTAGCATCAATGCTTTGTTTGATAAAATGGTAGAAACTTTTGATGATAGTTATGATCTTCCTATTATCATTACACATGGTGATTGTGAGGAAGATGCATTTTATTTAAAGAATAAGATAGTTGAAAAGTATCCTGATAAAGAAGTGATGATAAGTTATATTGGGCCGGTTATTGGTTCGCATTCTGGACCTGGTACTTTAGCTTTATTCTTTATGGCTAGTGGGCGTTAGGCGGTTATAATATGGAAACATATAGAGATTTATTAAATTTTATTGATCATAGTCATAGTGTGTTTCATGCGGTAAATCAAATTGAACAAATGCTAGTGAAAGCTAATTTTATTCAATTGCATGAAATGGAAAAGTGGCATTTAGAAAAAGGTAAGAGCTATTATGTTAAGCGCAATAATTCTAGTATCATTGCTTTTGTTCTTCCTAATAATATTAATGATTATCATTATCAAATTTGTGCATCACATAGCGATTCTCCAACCTTTAAGATAAAAGATAAACCACAATTAAAAACTAATGGTTATGTTAGCTTAAATGTTGAAGGTTATGGAGGAATGATAGATTATTCTTGGTTTGATCGTCCATTATCACTAGCAGGTAGAGCGATTATTAAACAAGATGATAAACTTATTAGTAAACTTGTTGATATCGATCGAGATCTTTTGATGATCCCTAGTGTTGCTATACACATGGACAGAGATATTAATAATGGTAAAAAATTTAATCATCAAATTGATTTATTACCAGTATTTGGTGATGATAGTTTGAAGGATTATAGTTTTAATTGTTTATTAGCTAAAGAACTTGGTTGTAATAGTGAAGATATCTTAGGTTTTGATTTGTATCTTTATAATCGTAATAAGGCTACAATTTGGGGCTTAAATGAAGAATTTATTGCGAGTGCTAAATTAGATAATTTGCAAAATGCTTATTTATCAACTTTGTCATTAATTAATGCAAAAGAACCTAAAGCTATAAATGTGATGGCTTGTTTCGATAATGAAGAGACTGGTTCGTTATCGATGCAAGGTGCACAGTCGGATTTTATGAAAGCTTGTTTGCAAAGAATTAATTATTGTTTAGGATATAATGATGAACAGTATTATCAAGCTATTAGTCGTTCATTTATGATTAGTATGGATAATGCTCATGCGGTGCATCCAAATCATCCTGAAAAGACAGATAAAGAAAATTGCGCATATCTTAACAAGGGGATTGTTATTAAAAATAATGCTAATCAATCATATACTACTAGTGCCATAAGTGGAGCAATCTTTAAAAGTTTATGTCAAAAAGCTAATGTTCCTTATCAAACATTCGCTAATCGCAGTGACATGGTCGGGGGATCTACCTTAGGTAATATTTCTAATCGTCAGGTTTCTTTGCATAGTGTTGATATTGGAATAGCACAACTTGCAATGCATTCTAGTTATGAATGTGCAGGAATTAAAGATAGCGATTATATGCTTGAAGCTATTACTTTATATTATAATAGTGATATTGTAATTAATGGTAGTGATGAATTTATTATTAAATAATTAAACAATAGGGCCTATATCACATTCGATACAGATGTATATAAGTCCTTTTTTATTGTCTTTGCAGGCAATTTGATAAAGTAAAATATCACCCTTTAATTCATAACCTTCATCATTCATTTGTTTTAATATTGGCATTAATTCATGCTTATTTATGATATGATTGTTGTCAACAATTCTTAGCGTCAACCAATATCTATGGGCAGGAATAGCTATGACTTCTAATTTTTTATCATTGAGTTTTTTGGTGGTGTGCATTCCTTGGTTGATTGGATAATTGTCTAAATTTATTAGTTCATGAGGAATGTGAAAAACAGTTTTAGCAGCTCCTGCTGAATGATACAAACTTGTATATAAATCTTGGGTATTATCATCATGGCGAGGATAAAAATAAGAGGTAGGATATATACCTGTTGTTGATGGAGTATTTTCTATTATCATCTTTAGTAAGTTTTGATAATGGGTTGTATTATCTATGCGGGCTTTAATCCATTGGGCTTCTATTTCTAATTCATTTAGGGTTTTGTTTATTGCATCTAGGGCATCTTGCATATTATTATTTTTAATTAATAGAGCTAAATTTTTTAAAGAAAGTCCTAGTTCGCTATATTGTTTTATCATGACGATATTATTGATATCGGCTTGTTGATAATCGCGATAATTATTATTTTTATTTCTTTGGGGATGAATTAATCCTAGTTTTTCATAATAGCGAATCATTTGATCGCTTACACCTGTTAAAATACTTGCATTTTTTATATTCATACACTTGACCAGATAATCATTACAAGGTTTATTATATAGCTGGGTGATAAATATCACAAGTGAAAGGGGAAATAAAAATGAAAAAAGTTTTTGCTTTATTGCTTGCTGGAGCAATGTTAGTATCTTTAACTAGCTGTTCAAATACTACTAGTACTCCAAGTGAAGAAGCAACTTACACAGCTGGTACTTATACTGGTTCTTCTCAGGGACATAGTAGTGATGTCGTAGTTGAAGCAGTCTTTAGTGATTCAGCAATTGAATCAATTACTATTGATGCTAGTGGTGAAACTGAAAGCTATGGCCAAGCAGCTACTGAGGAATTGGTTAATCAATTCATGGAAGCTCAAAGTGCTGAAATTGATGGCGTTACTGGAGCTACAGAGACTTCTGATGCGGCAAAACGTGCAATGCAACAAGCTATTGATCAAGCTTTAGGTACAACAAGTGAAGAGGTTGCAACCTTGACTGATGGTACTTATAGTGCTAAAGCTTCATCTTATGGTACTAAGGGTCAAATGGAAGGTGAAGTAACAATTACTAATGGAGAAATTAGTGATATTGTTATTACAGCAGAATCTGATTCGCAAACTGGTCAATGGTTTGGTGTAGCAAATGAAAAATTGATTCCAAGAATTATTGAAAATCAAAGCTTAGCTGTTGATTCTATTACTGGTGCTACTACTTCTTCTGGAGCTATTAAATCAATTGTAGCTCAAGCAATTGAACAAGCTGGAGGTAATCCAGATGATTGGTATAAAGAAGTAGAAAAGAAGAGTGATACGGTTACTTTAGAAGACTATGATGTAATCGTAGTTGGATTAGGTGGTTCTGGTATTTTATCTTATATTGCAGCTGCTGATGAAGGAGCTAGCGTATTTGGTATTGAGGCTGCAGGTGAAATTGGTGGTAACTCAGTATCTACTTATGGACCAATGGTAGTTAATTCTAAGAATTTAAATGCTAAATATAATAATGGTGAAGATAATTTAGATCCAGATGATGTATATCAAACATGGTTAGAATATGTTGGTACTGATGAAAAAGCTGATATTATTTATCGTACAATTTATGAAAATGGTGAAATCATGGATTATTATATGGATACATTTGGTTTCTCATTTGATGGTAAGGCTTTTGGTGGTGAATCTGGCTATTTGGCATCTTTTGTAAGACCTGATTGGGATAAAGAATGGATTGTCTTTACTGCTGATGAAGATAATACTAAATGGTATGATTTAGGACCAGATAAATTATGGCAATTCCAAAATGCTTTAGATCAAGCTAAGGCAATGAATGAAAAGAATGATTATCAATTAGAACTTACAGCTGATGAACTAATCTTTGATGAAAGTGGTAATGTAGTTGGAGTTCATGCAGTAAGTTATGATGGAACACAATATGAAGTATATGGTAAGACGGTAATTTTAGCTACTGGTGGTTTCTTAGGTAATGATGAAATGATGAAGCTATAAATTCAATAGTAAAAGCTTGCAATAACGGAACTGTCAA
>CASEWY010000214.1 GCA_949291625.1 uncultured Bacillota bacterium | reverse complement strand
AAACGAAGGCATGCGAATTAAATTTGCATGATATATAGTAAACAACCGTGGGACACACGGGGGTAGCTCGCTTATGCTTACAACGTTAGTTGTATCGAACGAGAAGCTCCCCACCTCTTTAGGTGGTGAGAGTATGTCACAGACACGTTTTAACTACAAACGTGCCTTTTTATATTATAATTTTTCCCTTACCATCATTAAAGCATATCCTAGTAGATTTTGACCATTCCACTTATCAATATCAAATCTTTTAGGATCATCCATAGTTAAACCTATACCCCCAAATCCTATCTTTCAAAGCACATTCTGCTAAAATAGCATCTTTTGTTTCTAATAATTGTTTCTTTAAATCATTGTTTTGGGAAAATTTAGCATATAATCCTTCATAGATTACTATTTGTCTTATACCATTCCAATAACTTTCATTATAATTAGAAACTTTTCTACCTAATTGTTTTATTATACCAACATCATTAGTATTAAGTATTTCCTTGGCTATTTTTTCATCATGAAAATACTTAACTTTTTGATACATCATATACTGTTCCATTGATGAGAATTTTATATCATCAATAATAAATTCACTAAGATACCAATTGCTCAAACACCCATTTTCTTCATCTGGATTATGAAAACATATAATTTGCATTTTAATCACCTACTTTTACAATAATATAACAAAAAACATTGGTTATTAACCAATGCTTAATCAAATATTTTAGTTTTTGTTTTTAAAGCCTTTACTAGAAGATAACCAACAATTACCGAAACCAATTCTCCTATAGCTACTTCTATACCACTAATTAAACTACCAGTTACAAAGGCATTAGGGAATAATACCCAACCAAGTTCAATTCCTATGATAATTCCATTGAATATTACTGGCATTAATATAGCAAATACTGGAATGTTTTTTATCTTATAATTACGTAATTTATAAGTTAGGATAGCGGCTAAAGCGGTTGCTAAAGTACCAACAAATACATCCATAAAGCCTAACACATTTAAACCCATAAATGCTCCTAACAAATTAGTTAAGAAACAACCTAAGATTACTCCATATACACTAGGTGCATATATTAAAGGTAGCATCGTTAAACACTCCGCGATACGAACTTGGATATTACCAAAAGACAAAGGTGCTAAAGCTAAGCTTACCGCACAATACATTGCCCCAATAATGGCAATAATACAGAAATTTCTTACTTTTTGATTCATTTTTTTAATTCTCCTTGTTTTGTTTTTCGTCAGGTAATTGCGACTGACGCATTCATTATTTTATCAATTTATTTTTTATTTTTCAATTCCCTAACCATAAAAGTCATTGCAATTGTTTTCGCATCAATAATTTCTTGTTTCATGATTAAGTCAACTAATTCATCTAAACTAAATTTTTCTAAGATAATATTTTCATCTTCATCAAAATGTTGACCAACATATTTATCAACTTGTGCATAATACATACCAATTCTTTCACTATCATATGCAGGTGTTGGTACCATTTCTCCTAGATATATCCAGTTTTTACCTTCATATCCAGTTTCTTCCACAATTTCTCTTTGAGCAGTTAATAAATCATTTTCACCTAATTCTTTTTTACCTGCTGGAAATTCTAGGGTTTCATGACTAATCCCATAGCGATATTGTCTTACCATAAAGAATTTTCCATCATTATCCTCTAGGGCAATACCTACCCCTCCTGGATGTTCCACTACTTCGCGCCATGCTTTATTACCATTGGCTATTTGTGCTTCATCTAAGCGCACATTTATTATTCTTCCTTTATATTTATATGTAGCACTTAATTGTTTTTCTTCTAAAGGTTTCATAATTTTAAGCTCCTTTTACTATGAATTTTCTTCTTACAACCATATAACAAATAAAATGAATTGAAGCTGTTAAAGCCCAAGAAATTGGATAAGAAATATATAAGACAAATTGCGTATGATACATCGCAAATATGGTATAAATCCAAACAATTCTAAATAAGCAAGCACCAGTAAGACTAACGATCATTGGCATGATAGAATAACCTATACCTCTAAGGCTTCCTACAAATACATCCATTAGACCACATAAGAAATAAGGAGCACAAACTAACATTAAACGATTAATTCCATATTCTATAACTTGGGCATCTGTAGTATATATACCCAACAATTGATGACCAAATACATAAGCACCTACACCAAAAATCAAACCTACTGCCGTAACAATAATCAAACAATTAATTAAGATTCTATCAATACGATGATAATTCTTAGCCCCCATATTTTGACTAGTAAAAGTTAAGCAAGCTTGATAGATTGAATTCATGGCCGCATATACAAATCCTTCTATATTAGCAGCTGCCGTATTACCAGCCATTACTAAAGATCCAAAACTATTTACTGAAGATTGAATTAATACATTACTTAAGCTAAAGATAACACTTTGTAAACCTGCAGGTAAACCTACTTTTAACATATTTAATACGATATGATTATGAAATTTTAATTCCTTTGGTTTTAATTTTAAAGGATATTCTGATTCCATCAAAGACATTACTACTAAAGTAGCGCTAATATATTGAGATACCGTTGTCGCTATCGCAACACCTGCTACTCCCAAATGGAATACAATTACCAATACTAAATTTAATATAACATTGACAATACCAGCAATTCCTAAGAAGTATAATGGACGTTTAGTATCGCCAATTGATCTTAAAATAGCTGCTCCAAAGTTATATACCATAAAGGCTGGCATACTTAAGAAATATATTCGCATATATAATGTAGATAAATCAATAACATTTTCGGGAGTAGCCATCAATTCCAATAAAGGTTTAGCTAAAATTATTCCCACAAAAATCATGATAAATCCACTAATTAAAGCAAAATAAATTGAAGCATGTACACTCTTTTCAACATTATCATAATCCTTTGAACCAAGATATTTACCAACGATAACACTGGTACCAATGGATACCCCCACAAAAAGATTAACTAATAAATTTATTAATGCGGTGGTTGCTCCAACGGCAGCAATCGCCTCAGAACCGGTAAATTGTCCTACAACAATAATATCCGCTGCATTAAATAATAATTGCAAAATACTCGATAACATCAATGGGATAGAAAATAATAATATTTTAGAAAATAATGGCCCATTCAACATATCAATGCTATTACTTTTACGCATTATAATTACCCCCCTACAGAGTAATTATTTTACTCCAATTTAACAAAAAAAGATATATCTAATCAAAAAAGATATATCCACAGTAAATATAAAACATCTTAACTACAAAACCACTAATTCCTACAAAATCAAATAAACTCTTTAATTGTGGCAATACGATATATCCACAATCCCATAAGACAAAAAACAAAAACAAAAAGGCAACAATCAATTTTGATAACCAAGCATTGCTACGCTTTCTTTGATATAAACTCAAACCAAAAGCAAAGTAACAACAAGCCAATACAATTGTAACAATCTCTCCATTAACCGCAAAATAATTTAATAATCTAGCGATAATCCCACTAATTATCATCACTAATAAAGGATATCCATACTTATACATACTCTTACTCCTTACTTAAAAATAAACTATGTTTCCAATCATAATAATATAAACATACAAAAGCTGTAAGTACTATTTCTATTATCATGATATATAAATCATAAGCATTTAATAACAAAATTCCTGAGAATAAACTAAAAATAAATCTAAAAGCTATAGCCCCACTCAAATCATCACTCTTCATATACATTAAACCACAAGCCAAACTTGTAACAATATTAATGCCCATTAAAGATAAACCTGTATTATAGAATACTACTTCTACTAAAGTAGGAATCAACAATACTAACCAAAACTTATTAGTATTGCGCATACAACCCATCAAATATCCTTTAGAAAAATAAATGCTAGTAGCACTACTAATTGAAGAAATAATAATCAATAAAATATTCTCTAAATTTAAACTACCTTCTACTATACCTTCTTGATGGAAAAAATAACACCAGATAAAAGGTACAATAACTACAATTAAAGCAAATATACTCCCCTTTAATAATTCAATTAAATTAAATTTCTTAAAGCCCATATCCTTAACATCTTCTTTAAGATATTTACTCCAAGTAATTAAAGGCAATAATAAATTTAAGATAGCCACTAAAAATCCACTACCCAAAGAAACTAAATTTAAAACTTTAATACTATTTTCATTTATATCATTAACGCTTAAAGCCAAAATACCATTAGCTAAAAAATTAGTAATCGTACTAGCTATAACCATTACAAATAAGCCTAATATAACACAATTAATACCCTTTAATTGGCCACTTTCATCTTTAAACATCTTTATCACCCGCCAATTATTGTAACACATTAAAAAAATATAAACATCTTCAACGTTAATATTCACTGCTTAGCAAAAAATCAGCAATATGCATAGTTTTAATACCTTCATAGTTGCCACCAGAAAACTCATCTGTAGTAAGAACGTATTTAGGATAATTATCCTTTATGTCAAGCAAACGACTATACTCTCTTTTTTCTACTTTTTCTGAAACAATCTTTTGCGTTACTTGAACATATATTTTTTCATTTTTTCTATTAGCCACAAAATCAATCTCACCATCACTAGTTTTCCCAACATTAACAGTATAACCACGGCGACACAATTCTAAATAAACAACATTTTCTAAACTTGAAGCAACGCTATCAGTATTATAGCCTAGGACACTATATCTTAAAGCAACATCTGCTAAATAAAACTTTTCTTGAGTTTTAAGAATTTCCTTCCCTCGCAAATCATATCTTGAACAACGATGAATTAGATATGCTTTTTCCAATTTATCCAAATAAATATAAACAGTTTCAATATCAATTAATCTTTTTTCTGACTTTAAATAATCTGAAATAGATTTTGCCGAAAAAGTGTTTCCTACATTATTAAAAACATATTTTACTACACGCTCTAGCTGATCAATTTTACGAATTTGATTACGCTTTACAATATCCGAATATATTGTGGAATTATATATATCTTTAACAATAGTATATACTTCATCTTGTGAATATTCTTTTAAATGTGTTACTGGAAAACCTCCCAGACGAATATAGTTTGTAAGCTCAATTTTAGGATCTTTAATTTCCATGAACTTACTTTTGAACATTAAATATTCATTAAATGATAAAGTAAAAATACGAAATGAAATATATCTCCCTGTTAAATATGTTTCTATTTCAGAGGACATCATCCTAGAGTTAGAACCAGTAACATACAAATCAACATCAAAATCTGAAGCTAATGTATTAATTACTTTTTCCCAACCTTTTATCTCTTGAACTTCATCTAAAAATAAATAAGTTCTCCCACTATCAGAAATCTTACTTTTTAATAAGCTATACACTTGTTTTGCGTTCATATCAGCATATTCCATCGAATCAAAACGACAGCTTATAATACGATTTTCAGGAATAGCTCTTTCATTTTTTAGACGTTCCATTATCATTTTTAATATAGTAGATTTCCCACAACGTCTTACCCCTGTAAGAACCTTTACAAAGGGAGCATCTACATAGGTCATAATTTTATCTACATATAATGGT
>CASEWY010000213.1 GCA_949291625.1 uncultured Bacillota bacterium | reverse complement strand
TCTTCTAAATAATGAAGATTACCAATTATAACTTCTTTAGGTATATAGCCATACATAACCATTCTTTTAATAGCCTTTATCCCTTTGCATAATAAAAATATTCTCTCATCTTGAAAAAAATTTTCTGCAAAACGACTAACTAAATTTTGTGACTCTAACATCGTTAATTTTACATTTTTAGGACATGATAATTTTAAAGCAGTTCTTTGAAAATCATCCGCAAGAATAGTATCATCGACAATAACAATTCTATCAGGCTTCAATTCATTAATCCAATTAAGCGTAACTTGCGCATGAATCAATCTTTCATCAATACGTATACAAACAATTTCCATATAACTATATCCTTTTCAATTAAATATTTTAGAATAATTATATTTTTTGTCAATAATAACTGTAAATAAGCTTTATAATTATATTTGTTATAAAGGACAAAATAACTTATACTATATGAAATATTGAGGAGAAAATATTTATGAAAATAATGACTTTTAATATTAAAAATGATACTATTTTAACTCCTAAACAAAATAGATGGCAATATCGTTATCAGCAAATTAATGAAATAATTCATCGATATAATCCAGATATACTTGGCTTACAAGAAGTAACAAATAAAATGTTAAAAGATCTTGATATTAAAAATTATATCTTTGTTGGTGAAACAAGAAACCGTAGCTTTGAGATTGCTAATGAAAGAAATATAATTTTATTTAAAAAAGATATTTTTAGTTTATTAGAGTATCAAACTTATTGGTTATCAGCTACCCCTGATAAATTAGGCAGTCGTACATTGGGTAGTGTTTATCCACGCATTTGTACCTATGCATGTATTCAAGATAAAGATGGTAAGATATTTAATATTTATAATACACATCTAGATCATTTGTTAGGAATAGTTCGTAAACATCAAGTGAATTATTTAAAAGTCCTTGTTAAAACAAAGAATAATCAAACCAATATCATAATGGGTGATTTTAATACTACTATAAATGCCAAATATCTTAAGAATATGGTAACAAATCTTGATTTATATGATTGTTATCAAAATATAGATAATCTTATTAGTAGTCACTTTAATATCTTATCCAAAATACATAAAAATGATTATCCTATCGACTATATTTTTACTAGTAAAAATATTAAAGTTCAAAATACGCAAATTATTAATAATATAAATAATATAAAATTTGTTAGCGATCATTTTCCTATAATTTGTGAATTTTAAAAATACTGTGATTATTCTAAAATCACAGTATTTTTACTATTCTACTTCTTTTATAAAGGTAAATCGTTTAACCATTTCCCCATTATATTCAACTAATTCATCCCACATAGTTATAGGACGAACCCACAGTCCTTTTTCGCCATATAAGGCACGATATACTACCATTTCTTCCAATGTTTCACTATGTTTAGCTACATCTAATAATTCGTAGTAATTGCCCTTAAAATGACGATAAATTCCTTTTTTAACCATTTAATACCTTTTGGCAACGAGGACATAAACCATTTTCATCATGTTCTTTAGAGATGTTCCAACAACGTGGACAAACTGTACCTTCTGCCTTATTGATTTCATAGCTTCTCTCATCACTATCGACAAAGACAACTTCAGAAACAATTAACCATTGCGCAACTTTATTATTTAAACATTTATTTAATAAAGCTTTATCCTCAGTAGGAATATGCATGATTACTTGAGCTTCTAAAGGTTTACCAATAATTTTTTCATTACGAGCAACTTCAAGAGCTTTTAATACTTCACTTCTAATTTCATGTACTTTAGCAAAATCATTTTTTAATTGTTCTGCATTAGCATAATTATTGATCTTAGGGAAATGAGTATAATGAACTGATGATTTCTCATCATTTGTGAATACTTGCCATACTTCATCCATCGTATAAACTAATGATGGTGCCCATAATTTACATAATGCATCTAGACAATACCAAATAACGCTTTGAACTTGACGACGACGATAGTTATCAACCTTTTCAATATATAGAATATCTTTAGTAAAATCTAAATAATAAGAACTTAATTCATTAGTCATCAAATTAGTTAAAGTGTTGCTTGCTAAAATGAAATCATAATGCATATATGCTTCTTTTACTTTGGCAATACATTCATCTAGACATACCATAATATATTGATCTATTAATTCTAATTTATCATATGGTAATAAATCTTTCTTTGGATCAAAATCTTCAGGATTAATATTACCTAACATAAAGCGGAAGGTATTACGAACCTTACGATATTGTTCAGCTACTTGTTTAAGGTTATCATCACCTATACGCATATCTTGTTTAAAATCAACACCAGTTGCCCATAATCTAAAGATATCAGCGCCATTTTTCTTAATGACATCCATTGGATTAACTACATTACCCAATGATTTTGACATTTTTTCACCTTTAGAATCACAAACATAACCATGTGATAAAACACTCTTATAAGGTGCACAACCATTTGTTGCCGTACCTACGATTAAAGAAGAATTAAACCAACCACGATATTGATCGCTTCCTTCAAAATATAAATCAGCAGGATATGGTAATCCCCTAGCAATTAATTCATTGCTACTAGATCCAGAATCAAACCAAACATCCATAATATCTTTTTCTTTAGTATATAAACCATTTGGAGATTTTGGATTAGTATAACCTTCAGGCAATAAATCTTTAGCTTCTTTTTCAAACCAAATATTAGAACCGTATTGAGCAAATAAATCCGCAATATGATCAAATACTTCTTTTTCCATTATAGGAGAACCATCTTCATTATAAATAATAGGAATAGGTACTCCCCATAATCTTTGACGAGATATACACCAGTCACCTCGATCTTTAATCATATTATAAAGTCTTAGTTCTCCCCATTCATTTTCCCATTTAACTTTTTTGATTTCTGCTAGTAATTTTTCTCTAATTTTTTCAATGCTACAGAACCATTGAACTGTAGCTCTAAAAATTACTGGCTTTTTCAAACGATCATCATGAGGATAACTATGAGTGATTTGTGTTGTAGCCATTAAAGCATTTTTCTCAGCTAATTTTTCAATTACCACTTTATTAGCATCAAATACAAATAATCCTTCTAAATCTTTTCCAGCTTCACTAGTCAAGCATCCTTTAGCATCCACTGGGCAAACGGTCTTAATTTGATATTTTTGACATACCATAAAGTCTTCTAAACCATGACCTGGTGCCGTATGAACACATCCGGTACCATCTTCATCAGTAACATGATCACCAAGAATTACAACACTTGGTCTTTCAGGATAGAATGGATGATTAACTTTTACAAATTCTAAGTCTTTTCCTAAATATGTTTTAATTACTTCATAGTCTTCAATTTCAAAAGTTTTCATTAATTGTTCAACTTTTGAAGCTAATACAATTAATTTTCCTTTAGCAGTTTTTACACATGCATAAGTATAATCAGCATTTAGACAGATTGCTAAATTAGCAGGAATTGTCCATGGCGTTGTTGTCCAAATTACAAATCTTTCATCGCCATCTAATACTCCTTTACCATCGCATACATCAAATGCTACAAATATAGAAGTATCTTTTTTATCAAAATAAACAATTTCACTATCAGCTACGGCTGTTTCATTATATGGTGACCAATAAATTGGTTTTAATCCTTGGAAAATTAAACCATCTAATGCCATCTTAGCAAATGATCTAATTTGACGTGCTTCAAATTCTTTTTTTAGAGTAATATATGGATGTTGGAAATCTGCTATTGTTCCTAAACGCTTCATAGTTTCTTTTTGCGTAGCAACTTGATTATATGCATATTCTTCACATTTTTTTCTAAATGCTGCTCCAGACATCTCTTTACGGTTAACCCCTAATTTTTGAATAGCATTTTCGATTGGTAGACCATGTGTATCCCATCCTGGGAAAAATGGCGTATAATATCCATTCATTGCATGTGAACGAATGATAATATCTTTTATTACCCTATTCATTGCTGTACCAGCATGTAAATTACCATTTGCATATGGTGGACCATCATGCAAAACAAAAGTAGGCTCATTTTCATGTTGTTTTAAGAATGTTTCATAATAGTTGTCTTCTTGCCATCTTTTTAAAATTTGTGGTTCTTTTGTAGGTAAATTACCTCGCATTTCAAAAGTTGTTTTAGGCATCAATAATGTTTCCTTGTAGTCCATATCCTTCTCCTTCAAAAATAAAAAAGCGTCCTATCTAAGGACGAATGTTCGCGGTACCACCTTAGTTCATATCATAAAGATATGCCCTTTTCTATCTTTTAACGCAAGACTTACGATCTTTTTCAAGATTGACTCATAAGGTGATATCTTTTAAATCATTAATATTTGTCTTTCAGCAATTAACAAACTCTCTGTAAATAATGTAAATAAAAGCGTGTCCTTAATCTTTGTCTTTATTTACTGCTTGATCTAACCAACTTAGATTAGGAAGATTTGGTGCTCTTAATGCATCGATATCTTTCATTAGTACATCTAATTGTTCTTTCATTTCTTTCTTTAAAGCACCAGTCTCATTGGAAATTTTAACTAGATCATTCAAGACCATTTTAGCTTTATAAATTGACTCTTGTACAATGATATCAGCATTCTTTTTGGCATCTTCAATTATTTGATTAGCTTCACTTATAGCAATCCTTGAAATATCATCAGCAGCTTTTTCTCTAGCAGCTATACCACTCATAACTGATTGATATCTCTCTTTAAGATTAGCTAATTGTTCAGCTTGATCATTTATTGTTGATTGTTTAGATGCATTTTCTTCTTCTAAGCTAGAAATCTGTTTCAATACATCATCCACAAAGGAATCAACGGCAAATCTATCATATCCATTTCGCATCACACGAAATGATGGTTTTGATCTTACCATTATTTTCCCCTCCTTAGATATATTGTTTAAAAGATACTAATAAACGATCTTTCTTCGTTGTTTTATCTACCCCTAAATAGATAAATCTTCCATAATGACGAATCGAAATCGTACAATTATTATTGCATATTTTTGCACAATCTTCAATAGTTACATGATTTAACTGAACTTGCTTAGAAATAATGAGTTTTTGCGCCTGTTGACGATTTAAATGGCATAGCGCTCCAACAATAACATCAATACGTTCACTAGATATTGTTGTTTTAAATTCTTTAAATTGATAGCTTAAATCAAATTCTTCATTAGTTATAGTGAAATTTACTTTAACTTTTTTTATCATCGTTAAATTCATGATTATAAAATCAGCTATTGTCTTATTAACAAAAATAATTATTTTATCTTCTTTGATAAAAATATCCCCTATTTGATCTCTATTTATATTTAAGCTCATAAGCGAACCCAAAACATCAGGATGTTTAATATCAGTGAATTTATTATTTATTTTGGCAACTAAACAAACGATATCAAAAAAGTCGTCTTCTTCATAAAAGAAAACAACTTTACATCTTCTAGCATCTTCATGACCACCATAAATCTTATAATTGCTTTGATTACCAAGATATCGTCTAGCTATTTCTGTTTCTTCTTCATTTAGAAAATTAGTAGCATAACTCTTATGATATTTTTCCATAGATGTTCTTAAATCATCTAGTCGCGCAATTAAATGTTCATGTCCTTTAAAATGCTGTAAATTATTCATCACTGTCTAGATTAATTTGTCCATCTACACCAACATTTTTAGGTGCACATAAAATAACATTATGCCCTATTTTTTGAATAGATCCATCTAAAGCAACGATTACACCAGTAAGAAAATCAATTGTTCTTTGGGCATAATCACGTTGTAATTTATGTAAATTAACAACAGCAGCTCTTCTAGATTTTAAATGACGAGCAATTTCTTCAGCTTCATCAAAGCTTCTTGGCTCAAATAGTACCATCTTTGTTTCAGATGAAACTTTTCTAATTGGAGATTTTTGAGCCTCAAAACTACTTAGAGGTTCTACCTCTTCTTCTTCATAAACTAATTCTTCCTCATCATCATCTTCTGTTGTTACGAAGTTTTTAAATTTATCTATTAATCCCATAAGAAACCTCCATTAATCCTAAGTTATTATAACATATATTAATAAAATTAAAAGCTATTTACTTGTTTCTTCTACCCTTTCATATATCATGTAAGCGATAAAATAAAAACCAGCAATTAATATAGAGAACATCAAGGCAAAACGATCAAAGTCATGATATAGCGATTTAAGTAAATTTAAAGGTTCTAAAATATCCCATGTATTAAAGCGTAAAAATCTACCGATATATACCCCATAACCTACTAAACCTGAAATTATAAAATTATAGATTAAATTCCATATATTTCCTCTTTTTAATCCTATACTTTTCGCTATGATTTTAGTTGAAGCTAAACCAGCTACCACAGCTAAAAAAATACCTGCAGCTAAATATATTAATGCTACCCATTCTTTTAAATTAGGAATATATTCTCCATTCCAACCTATTAATTGTGAACTATCTAGATGAATAAGATCGGTAATCATATAGCATGCATTTGGTAAAAATAATAACCAGCCTGCACCTATCAACAAGCCAATGACAATCCATCCCTTTCGTAAATATAAGAAAAAAGAGGCAGGAATACTTAAGACAAGTGGTAAAAAAGCTAAAAATTCATTCCAAAATAACCATCTTAATTTTATATCTACATCTAAAGAATTTAAAAATATTCCACATAAAGCATATATAAATAATATCAATATTAACAACATCGTTAATTTAAGATCTTTTTTTGTCATAATAATCACCTTTTTTATTATAGACTATTTATCATAAATAAGCAAAAGATGGATTGCTCCATCTTTTCTTAATTCTTTAATTTTTCTTTATTAGCTTTAATCACTTTTAAGCGTGAAAATTCTTCACGTTCTTTTTCTTCAAGCGATTCACTAATAAATTTAATGGTTGCTTCAAAATCAGGAATAACAATATTTTTTAAAGCGTTAGCCCTTTTTTGTGTTTTCCTAATTGCGTTAGCTAAACGATAAACACTATTATCTACTTCAGCAATTACCATAGTAAGTTCTTTAACCTTTTGAAATTGAACAAAAGCTTCATCGACTCTAGAGTTACTTTCTTCTAAGCCATATTCAATTTTAATTTTATCACTAGGTGTATATGATACTGTAGGTATTTCAACCCCCATAACACTTCGATAGGTAAGTTTTACAGTCTTTTCAACAGCGACTTGTTCAGCAATATTACTTATTACTCCTGTTGATACATTGGCTTGTTGTAATAGATAATAGCCATTTTCATAAGCAACTGTAATCTCATCTCTTAGCATTTTTACCTTATCTACCAATGTCATCATTTCCCTTACTAGGATATTTCTTTTTCGATCCATTAGTTCATATCCCATTTTAGCAATGCTTAAAGATTTTTTAGTAGCTATTAGGTTACCTTTCGTAGCAAATACTTGTTTTTGCTGCATATTTATTCACCTTTTATAGCTAATTCAATAGTTTTATAAGCATGTTCTGGATCATAATTAGCTTCAATTAATGCATTATCTAAACGATCCAAAGCATCTTTAGGTAAAGTAGAAAGTAAAGCCCATCCAAGATTTAATGTCTCTTGAATTGAACGTTTAGCATTGAATCCTTGTCCAACGAAAACTTCCTCAAACAATTTACCAAATGCTAGATATTGTTTGTCCAAAGGACTTAATTCATCTTCACCAATAACACTAGCTAAACTTCTAGCATCACTAACTTTAGCATATGAAGCAAATAATTGGTTAGACACATCCTTATGATCTTCACGAGTATAGCCTTTACCAATACCATCTTTCATCAAACGTGACAAACTTGCTAATACACCAATTGGTGGATAAACCCCATTCATATGTAAATCACGATCTAATACAATTTGTCCTTCAGTAATATATCCGGTTAAATCTGGTACAGGATGAGTAATATCATCATTAGGCATTGTAAGAATTGGAATTTGGGTAACAGAACCTTTCTTTCCTTCAACAATACCAGCTCTTTCATATAAAGAAGCTAAATCTGAATATAGATATCCTGGATATCCTTTACGTCCTGGAATCTCACCTTTAGAACTAGAGAATTCACGCAATGCTTCACAATAAGAAGTCATATCAGTAAGAATAACTAAAATATGCATATCACATTCATATGCTAAATATTCTGCTGCAGTTAACGCACATCTAGGAGTTAAAGTTCTTTCGATAATTGGATCATTTGAAAGGTTAATGAACATACATACTTTTTCCATTACACCTGTTTCTTCAAATGAACGTTTAAAGTAGTCTGCAACATCATTTTTAACACCCATAGCACCAAAAACAATACCAAATTCTACTCCGTCTTCTTCAGCTATTTGCGCTTGTCTAACAATTTGTACTGCCAGCTTATCATGTGGTAGTCCACTACCAGAAAATATAGGAAGCTTTTGTCCTCTAATTAATGTATTTAAACCATCTATAGCAGAAATACCTGTATTGATATAGTTTCTTGGATATTGTCTAGATACTGGATTTAAAGGTTTACCATTTATATCTTCAAATTTTTCAGCATAAACCTCTCCCATGCCATCAATTGGTTTACCACTACCATTAAAAATACGTCCAAGAATTTCTTTAGACAAAGGTATTTCCATAGGATGTCCTAATAATTTTGTTTTGCAATTTTTTAAAGATAAGCCATTAGTTCCTTCAAATACTTGGATAATAGCTTTCTTACCTTCAATTTGCACTACACGGCCTATACGGGTAGATCCATTTGCCATTTGAATCTCAACAACTTCTTCATTAGAAACATTTTCTACATCGTCTAATGCAACTAGAGATCCACTAATTTCATTTAAACCTATTTTAGCTTGACTCATGTACTCTTATCCCTCCTTACTCTACCTTTGCTAGTGCTTCATCAATCTTATTAAAATATGTATCTAATAAAGCAATATCATTATTAGGCACATCATATTTCATTTTAATTACTTCTTCAAAAATTCCTGTTTTTAAAATTGAACTAACTGGAATATGTTTAGCAATTAATGGTTTACATGCTTCATATAAATATTGGATTACTTTCAACATTTTATATTGTTTTTCAAAAGGAACATACATATCATCTGGATGGAAAGCATTCTGTTGTAGATAACCTACACGAATTACTCTTGCAACTTCCAACAATAATTTTTGATCATCAGGTAATACATCTGAGCCAATTAATTTAACAATTTCCATTAATTGTGTTTCTTCATGTAAGATATAAACAATTAAAGATCTTAAATCATTAAAATCAAAAGCAACATTCTTATCATACCAGCGTGATAAATCATCAATATATTCACTATAGCTTTGATTCCAGTTAATTGCAGCATAGTGACGTGCATAAGCTAATGATTTATCTAATGCCCAGAAACAACGAACGAAACGTTTAGTATTTTGCGTTACTGGCTCAGAGAAATCTCCACCTTGAGGAGATACTGCACCTATAATACTTACTGAACCTTCTTTATCACTTAATGTATGAACATAACCAGCTCTTTCATAGAATTGAGCTATTCTACTTGGCAAATATGCAGGATAACCTTCTTCAGCAGGCATTTCTTCTAAACGACCTGATAATTCACGTAAAGCTTCTGCCCATCTAGAAGTACTATCAGCCATAATTGCTACGTGATATCCCATATCACGATAGTATTCTGCCAAAGTAATTCCTGTATAAATACTAGCTTCACGAGCCGCAACTGGCATATTACTAGTATTCGCAATTAGTACTGTACGGTCTAATAGTGGTTTGTTTGATTTTGGGTCAACCAATTCACTAAATTCTTCCAATACTTGCGTCATTTCATTACCACGTTCACCACAACCAACATAAACAATGATATCCGCATCACACCATTTTGCTACTGCATGTTGAAGCATAGTTTTACCAGCTCCAAATCCACCTGGAACAGCAGCAGCTCCTCCTTTAGCAATTGGAAATAAGGTATCTAATACTCTTTGCCCAGTAATTAAAGGAGTATTTAATGGTTCACGTTTATTTATTGGACGAGGATTACGTATTGGCCATTTTTGTTTTAATGAAACATCATGCTTTATACCTTTTTCGTCTTCAACAACAACCAATACTTCATTAACGTTATATTGACCATCTTGTTTAGCTTCAATAATTTTACCATTCACGCCTAAAGGTATCATTGAACGATGTTCAATCAATTCGGTTTCTTTGCATGTTGCAAAAATCATACCTTCATGAACTTCATCATCTACTTTTACTAATATCTTAACATCCCATAATTTTTCTTCATCAATAGCGCTAAAAGTACTTCCAGCACCAATATATGCACCATCAACTTCAGCAATTTTCTTTAATGGTCTTTCAATACCATCATAAATGTTTTTTAAGATACCAGGTCCTAAAGTAGCACATAATAAATCTCCAGTTCCTACAACTGGTTCATTTGGTTTTAAACCTGTAGTAGATTCATATACTTGGATGGTAGTTTCTTTGTCATTTACGGCAATAACTTCACCCATTAGATGATTTTCTCCTACATAAACCATCTCCATCATAGAAAAATCTTTGGTATTTCTAACTTTGATGACTGGTCCATTAATTGAATAAATTACATTTGCCATTTGGACCTCCTAAATCGTAAATTTTGATTCTCTTTGGAACCAACTCTTTTGTTCATTTAAATTACTATCTAATGTTAAATCATGTTCAAGATTATTTTTAGTATCAACAAATTTAAATCCACCAATCATAATTGGTCTAATAACACATTCATTAGTTAAATTTAATTCTTTTAAAATTTGTTTAAATAATTCTTCATCTGTTTGACGAATACAAAAATAACCATTTGAAACATCTAGTCCCTTGATCTTTGTTTTCAAATATTCGCTATATTTATCACTTTCAACAAAAGCATTTAACTCATTTAAAACATCTTTAAATAGTTTATCAACAAGTTCACTTCTAAGATTTAATAAATCCCTTTTAGTTTGAAGCTTAGCCTGTGAAGATTGAGTAACCGCAAAAACTTTCAATTCATTTAGT
>CASEWY010000212.1 GCA_949291625.1 uncultured Bacillota bacterium | reverse complement strand
TTATCAAGAATGTATTGAAGACTTGAAAGTTGTTACTAATGCTTCACCAACTGCAGAAGATATTAAAGACTGTTTATTTGGTCAAAAGATTGTTAAACATGTTAAATCAAATGCTATTGTGGTAGTAAAAGATGGACAGACACTAGGAATTGGTGCTGGGCAAATGAATAGAGTAGGTGCAGCTAAAATTGCTTTGGAACAAGCTAAAGAAAAAGCAAATGGGGCAATACTAGCTTCTGATGCTTTCTTCCCAATGGATGATACTGTAGAACTAGCTAGTAAATATGGTATAAGATGTATCATACAACCTGGAGGATCAATTAAAGATCAAGATTCAATTGATATGTGTAATAAGCATAACATCGCCATGATTTTTACCGGAAAGCGCCATTTTAAACATTAATTATGGCAAAAGTTTTAGTAATAGGTAGTGGAGGCAGAGAACATGCAATCTGCTACAAATTTAAACAATCTAGCTTAGTTGATGAGGTTTTTGTAGCACCAGGTAATCCTGGAATGGGCGATGTAGCTACAATTGTCAATATAAAGGCTAATGATTATGATGCTTTAATTAAATTTTGTAAAGATAATAAAGTTGATTTAGTTTTTGTAGGACCAGAAATTCCCTTATGTGATGGTATAGTAGATATTTTAAGTTCAGAAGGAATTACTATTTTTGGACCAACTAAACTAGCTGCAAGACTTGAAGGTTCTAAGGTTTTTGCCAAAAATATGATGAAAAAATATCATATACCTACAGCTAAATATGAAACTTTTTCGAATTATGAAAAAGCTAAGGAATATTTATTAGCACAAAAATTTCCTATAGTTATTAAAGCAGATGGCTTAGCAGCGGGCAAAGGAGTAATTATAGCTAAAACTAAAGATGAAGCTTTGAATAGTCTTAAAGAAATTATGTGCAATAATTTATTTGAAAGTGCAGGTAAAAATGTAGTTATTGAAGAATTTTTGGAAGGTGAAGAATTTTCTTTATTAGCTTTTGTTAAAGATGATAAAGTTTATGGCATGCAACTTGCCCAAGATCATAAAAGAGCTTTCGATAATGATGAAGGTTTAAATACTGGAGGTATGGGAGCATATACACCAATTAATCATTTAGGTATGGATGCTTATAATGAAGCGATGGAAAAGATAATGAAGCCAATGGCAAAAGCTATGATTAATGAAGGTTGTCCTTTTACAGGAGTATTATATGGAGGATGCATGTTAACATCTGATGGAGTAAAGACTATCGAATTTAATGTGCGCTTTGGTGATCCTGAAACAGAAGTTATTCTATTAGCTCTAGAAAATGATTTATATAAAACGATAATGGATATCTTAGATGATAAAGAAGTCGAATTGAAATTTGATAATAATTATTATCTAGGGGTAGTTATGGCAAATAAGGGTTATCCAGGTTCTTATGAAAAAGGAGCAATTATCACTGGAATAGAAAATGTAGATTTATGTTTCCATATGGGAACTGGAATTGATGACAAGGGTAATACTATAGCTACTGGGGGCAGAGTTTTATTTGTTGTAGGCAAAGGTGCTAGTTTAAAACAAGCTAAAGAAAATGCTTATGCTAATGTTAGAAAGATTACTTGTTCAAATTTATTCTATCGTCATGATATAGGAGATAAAGGATTAAAAAATGGATAGGGAACTTTCATGTGGCGCTATTGTTTTAAATGGTGATGATATTTTATTAATTAAAAGTATTTTTGGTCATTGGGGTTTTCCTAAAGGACATAAAGAAGGTTTAGAAACGGATAAACAAACGGCTATTCGTGAAGTTAAAGAAGAGACGGATATAGATATTAAGATAATTAGTGATGTTTATTTTAGCAATGAATATAGTTCAAAACCAAATGTACTTAAAGAAGTTAGATATTTTATTGCTTATCCAATTAATACCAATATTAATTATCAGGTTAGTGAATTGACTAATGCAAAATGGATAAAAATAGAAGATGCAATGGATTTACTTACTTATGATAATGATAAGCAAATATTTATTAAAGCTATGCTTGCTTTAGGAAAAGATAAATAAAATAAGGGCAATTTTGAAATGAGTTTAATCATATCAAAATCGCCCTTTTCTTTATTTAATAGTTATTTTTTCTTGGTGTGTAGCAAATAGATATTCATCAATGCAATTTTTAATGCGATCTTTAATTAATTCTTCTGGATCATTTTTTAATGTTCCTTCACGAACTTTTGTATATTGAATAGGCATGAACTGACTCATTAAATTCAATGGTACTTCATCTAATGAACGAAGGTTATTAATTAAAGTTTTTAATGCATTTTGAACTTTTTCATTAGGTAAATAATATCTACAACGATCAGAGAAAGAGAATTTACGTTTTATGCGTAAAGCGTTTTCATCACCTTTGTAATATTTTGCCCATTTATCTGGTTTTTCTAGCATAGCTTCTTCTAAAACATCAATGAAATTACTAACTTTAACATCAGTATTTTTAAATGCTTCATTTTCAATATATGCTAAAGCAAATATGCCTTCTCTTAAAGCAAATGTTAAAGCAGGTCCAACTTTTAGAATACCTACACCATCTTCTACTAGTTCTTTTAATTTATATTTAGTTTGATAATCAGTAGAATGTCCTTCAAAGACCATATTAGGATATTCTTTGATTGATGCCATTAATTCAGTAGCTTTACTACGATCATATTCAGTACATCCAGCATCTTTTTCTTCTACTCCAGGTTGAACAACGACACCGATGACATTATTCCATGCATCTTCAAGACCTAAATTTAAAAAGGCCTTTTCGAAAGTTTTAACAGTTTGTTTAAAATCATCAACTTTAGTAACTTGAATGCCTTGATCTACAGTAGCACCAGTAGCACCTCCAGGAATTGGAACCTCAGAGCCTACAATATATACTGGTTGTAATGCATCAGGATTTGTTTTTAATAATTCATGATAAGTATCTTGGGCTACTTTTGCTAGAATTGAACCACGACGAGCAATAGTTTCATCACTCAAGCGTACATTTGGATCATCATCTGCTACTTTCATTGAAGTATCAATGTGAATTTTAGTGAAGCCTGCTGCTACATAACAGCGAATTAATTCTTTAGCATTTTCCATAGCTTTTTCTTCTGGTAAAGAAGTCCAAGTTAAAGGTCCTAAATGATCTCCACCTAAAATTACTTGATTCATACTGATACCAACTTTATCAGCTATCTTTTCTACAAAGTGATGGAAATCTTTTGGTGTCATGTTGGTATAGCCACCAAATTGATCTACTTGATTGCTTGTAGATTCAATTAAGCAATAAGTATTTGTGGCTTTTGCGCGTTCTAAAGCAGCTTCAATAACATATTCATTGGCACTACAGCATGAATAGATACCAACTGCTTCCCCTTGTTTTTGTAAGGTAACAATATCTTTTAAAGGGTGTTTAGTCATTATCTTCATCTCCTTTTATCTATACTTATTTTATAATAAATAATTTATATAATCTAATAATAAATTTATCTTTTTAGTTAGGTTAAGTACTATTTTCTGGTTTATATTAAATGGAAAAAATATTTTAATAAGGAGTTTACAATATGTTGATAAAAGATCTTCCAGAAATAGAAAAACCTCGTGAAAAAGCTTTAATGTATGGAGTACAATATTTGAGTAATAATGAATTATTAGCATTAATTATTCGCAATGGTTATCAAAATACTAGCAGTATACAGATTGCCGAAGATTTAATTCATAAAGCTAATGGTATTGCAAATATAAATAGCTTATGTATTAATGATTTGTGCTTGATAAAAGGTATTAAAAAAGTTAAAGCTTTAGAATTAAAGGCATGTTTTGAATTAGCAAGGCGAATGGCCTTAAGTGAAGTTTCCTTGGAAACTAATTTAAATGATCCAAATAAAATCGTAAAATGGTTACAATTAGAATTAGGTCATGAATCACAAGAAAGATTTCTAGTAATTTTTTTAAATAATATGTGTCAATATTTAGCACATAAAG
Source organism: uncultured Bacillota bacterium (assembly GCA_949291625.1). Taxonomy (GTDB): domain Bacteria; phylum Bacillota_I; class Bacilli_A; order Erysipelotrichales; family Erysipelotrichaceae; genus JALEVB01. The sequence goes on along the minus strand of CASEWY010000212.1, from coordinate 2,617 downwards.
TATTATTTGTAGGTACCATTGATAAAAGTAATATTTATCCTAGAGATATAATTGATGAAGCTTTAAAACAAAAAGCAGTTAATATTATTCTTGTTCATAATCATCCAAGTAAAAATATTAATCCCTCAAAAGCGGATAGAGAAGCTACAATAATGATTATAAAAGCAATGAATCTTGTAGGTATAAGAGTTTTGGATCATTTGATTGTATCAAATAGTGATTATTTTAGTTTTAAAGAACATTGTATTATATGAAAATTAAAAAAATTATGATATACTCTTAAATATGAAAAGAGGAATTATCATGAGAAAAAAAGTTGTTCAACTATTGATTGCTATAATATTGTTGGTGCAATTGACAGGCTGTACTTCTTTAAATAATCAAGTTGCTTATACGGTATATCCTATAGGCTATATAATTCAAAGAATAACACAAGATACTACTAGTTATCATTCTATACAAACTGATGATATTGTTCAAAGGGCTACAGTTGTCGACAATTATCAAGAAATTCTTGAAAATAGTGATGCTTTATTTGAAATAGGACAAGTAGAGCCTTACAATACCGTATATCAGTCTACTATAAATAAAATGGTAGATGATGTTGAGTATTTGTCAGTTTTAAATGCTACTTATTTATTTCAACGATATAAGCCAGTATATAATGGAACAGAAGTAACTTATATTGAATCACCTTATTATGATTTAAAACTATTTGAAAATGTAGATACTAATGAGAAGGATATGTATATATGGATGGATCCTATTGCGATGTTAAGTATGGCAAAGGATATAACAGCTTGGTATGAAGAACATTATCCTGATAATGCAAATATGTATCGAGAAAATTGTGAAAAATTAGAAAATGAATTGGTTCAATTGGATGCTGATTATCAAAAATTAGCTTCTGATAATTTATTAGCGAATAAATCAATAAAATTTGTTAGTATGACTGCTAGCTTTGGCTCATAGCAAAAAGCATATAATATTGAAGTTTATCCGGTAATTCTTAGTAAATATGGTTCATTACCTAATGAAAAACAATTAGAAGAGATAATTAATACAATAAGAGAAGATAACGTTCAATATATAGCATATGAACCAAATATGACTGATGATATGATTGAATTATTTGATAGAATTCAACAAGAATTAGATCTTACCCGCGTGAATTTAAGTAATCTTAGTAGCTTAACTGAAGAACAAAAAAGTCAAGGCAAAGATTATATTTCAATAATGTATGAAAATTTGCAAACTCTAGAAGGTATGGCTACAAGTATTATTCCTGAAGGAACGACGCAAAATTCAGATAATCTTGAACAATGAAGTAGATGATTCTGCTTCATTTTTAAAATATATATGGTAAAGGAGATAATTTTAAACATATGGAAAAAATGTTGATGGTTGATGGCAACTCCATGTTATTTAGAGCTTTTTATAGTAATTCTTCGCAATTATTAATGACAAGTAATGGAATATATACCAATGCAGTTTATGGATTTGCGATGATGTTTCAAAAAGCAATTGAAATGATTGAACCTGATTATGTTTTTGTAGCTTTTGATGCAGGAAAACATACTTTTAGACATGATATGTTTGCCGACTATAAAGGAGGAAGAAAAGAAGTTCCTACAGAATTAGTTGGCCAATTTCAATTAATACGTGAATATTTGGATGCTTTTAATATAAAGTGGTTAGAAATGCAAGATATTGAGGCTGATGATATTATAGGTTCCATGGCTAAAAAATATCCCCAATGTCAAATGCATATCCTATCAAGTGATAAAGACTTATTACAATTAGTAGACGATACTACAACCGTATGGTTAATGCGTAAGGGTGTAGGTAATATGGAAAAAATGGATAAGGGAGGCGTATTAGAGCGCTTTGGTTTATCACCAAAACAAATTATTGATCTTAAAGGATTGATGGGAGATAGCTCTGATAATATTCCAGGAATTTATGGAATTGGAGAAAAGACAGCCGTTAAACTTTTACATGATTATAATAGTGTAGAAAATTTAATTGATCATGTAGCCGAATTAAAAGGTAAACTTCAAGAAAAAATAATTAATGGTAAGGATAGTGCTATCTTAAGTAAAAAATTAGCTACAATAAAAACTGATGTAGACCTGAATTTAAATCTAGATGATTGTCGTTTCATGCCAAATTATCAAACATTAATAAAATTCTTAAAAAGTTTAGAAATGAATAGTTTGGTTAATAAATATGAAGATAAATTGGCTGATCAAGTTATTGAAAAAGAAGAAAAAGATATAAATATTAATATAATAAAAACTATTGATCCTTTACAATTCAAAGATGGTATAGCTATAGTTTTTGATCAGACAAGTCCTAGTTTTATGGATGCTAAAATAATTGGGGCAGCTATAGCAAATGATAAGGAATGTTTTTATATTTATTTAGAAGATTTAATAAAACAAGTAGATGTTTTAAAGAAACTTAATATTATAGGTTATGATGTTAAATATAATTATCATCTTTTAAATAATACTAATATTGATATTTCATTTGCTTTTGATAGTATGGTATCTTGTTTTTTAGTTAATTCTTTATTAAATAGTTGGGATAAAATTTTGATGGAATATCATCTTAG
>CASEWY010000211.1 GCA_949291625.1 uncultured Bacillota bacterium | reverse complement strand
GTAATTAGATATCATATTCGTGTAAATTATCTTGTATAAATGTTTATTTTTGGCAAACATGTTTCTACCCACAAGCCTATTGTGGACTACAAGAAGTGCAAGGTTTTTTACATATCAGTTTCTGATATGTTTTTTAATTTAAAGAAGGAGACCATAAAAATGACAATGTTGTATGAAGGCAAAGCTAAACAAATTTTTTCTACTGATGATCCAAATGAAGTTGTAATTCATTATAAAGATGATGCAACTGCTTTTAATGGCTTAAAAAAAGATACTGTAGAATCTAAAGGTATTTATAATAATAAGATTACTACTTATCTTTATGAAGAATTAAATAAAAGGGGAATACCTACACATTATATTAAAACCTTGAACGAACGTGATCAATTATGTAAAAAATGTACTATCATTCCTTTAGAAGTAATAGTAAGAAATATTATTGCGGGTAGTATGGCTAAGAAATTTAATATTGAAGAAGGTACATTACCAAAATGTACTATCAATGAAATTTGTTATAAAGATGATGAATTAGGTGATCCAATGATCAATGATTCTCAAGCAATTGGCATGGGTTTTGCTAGTGAAGATGAATTGAAAACAATATATGATCTTACTAATCGTGTTAATGAAATCTTAAAAGAAATCTTTTTATCTGTTAATGTTAAATTGGTTGATTTTAAATTAGAATTTGGTAAAGATGCTCAAGGAAATATCGTTTTAGCTGATGAAATTAGTTGTGATACTTGCCGTTTTTGGGATGCTACAACTAATGAAAAATTAGATAAAGACCGTTTTAGAAGAGATATGGGCGATGTTATTGGGGCATATAAAGAAATTTGGAAACGATTAGAATCAAGAGGAAAATAAAAGATGGATGAAATAAAATATCTATTAGGTAATAAATTAAATGAAGAATGTGGTGTTTTTGGCATTTATAATGTTGATGATGCTTCAAGTTTAACTTATTTTGGTTTACATGCTTTACAACATCGCGGACAAGAAGCTTGTGGAATTGCTACAAGCGATGGTAATGAAATAACTTGTTATAAAGGAAAAGGATTAATTTCTGAAGTATTTAATAATGATATTATTACAAGCATGAAAGGAAAGTATGCCATTGGACATGTTAGATATTCTACAGAAGGTGGGAATGTTATTGAAAATGTTCAACCTTTAATGGTTAGAGCGCACACAGGTCATTTTGGTATTGTACATAATGGTCAAATAGTTAATGCTAAAGAGATTAAAATTGCTTTAGAAGATGAGGGCAGTATCTTCCAAGGTTCAAATGATAGTGAAGTATTAGTGCATTTAATTCAAAAAGAATCTGGTACAATGGTCCAAAAAATAATGAAGGCTTGTGCTAAATTGGAAGGGGCATTTGCCTATATCATTATGACCAAAGATTGCATGTATGCTGTCAGAGATAAAAATGGTCTTAGACCATTATCATATGCCAAGGTAGATAATGGCTATTGTATCTCGAGTGAAACTTGTGCCTTTGATATTGTAAATGGTAAATTTATTAGAGCTTTAAATCCAGGGGAAGTTGTACGTTTTGGTAAAGAAGGGGTACAATCATTCAATTATTGTGAACCAGATAAAATTCAACATCGCATGTGTGTAATGGAATATATTTATTTTGCTCGTCCGGATAGTGTTATTGAAAATATTAATGTTCACAATATGCGTAAAGAGTCAGGAAGAATATTAGCAAGAAAAGATCGTGATGATCATATTGATGCTGATATGGTAATTGGTGTACCTGATAGTAGTTTAAGTGCTGCAATCGGTTATGCAGAAGAAAGTGGTTTGCCATATGAGCTAGGATTAATTAAAAATCGATATGTTGGTAGAACTTTCATTCAACCTACTCAACAATTAAGAGAACGTGGAGTTAGAATGAAATTAAGTGCGATAAGTGCTATTGTCAAAGATAAAAATATCATCATGATTGATGATTCAATTGTTCGTGGAACTACAAGTAAACGTATCGTACAATTGTTAAAGGATGCTGGAGCAAAAAGTGTTCATGTTCGTATCGCATCACCAGCATTTGTTTCGCCATGTTTTTATGGGGTAGATACATCTACTTATGAAGAATTAATTAGTGCGCAATTAAGCGTTGATGAATTATGTAAATATATTAATGCGGAATCATTAAAGTTTATGAGCTTGGAAGAGCTATCACAAGCTTGCAATAATATTGGTTTATGTACGGCATGTTTTTCAAGAAAATATCCTACAGAATTATATAGTTTACAAAACGTATTGAAGAGGTAAAAAAATGCTAAATCGTTATTCAAGAAAAGTAATGCGTGATATATGGAGTGAAAACGCAAAATTTAGTGCTTATTTAAAGGTAGAAATCTTGGCTTGTGAAGCATGGAGTAAGCTTGGAGAAATTCCTAGTGAAGATGTAGAGGCTTTATGGAAGAATGCTAGTTTTGATATTGATAGAATATATGAAATTGAAAAAGAAACTAAGCATGATGTTGTTGCCTTTACGCGTGCCGTTAGTGAAACATGTGGTGATGAGAAAAAATGGGTTCATTATGGTTTGACTAGTACAGATGTTGTTGATACAGCTTATGGTTACTTATATAAACAAGCAAATGCTATACT
>CASEWY010000210.1 GCA_949291625.1 uncultured Bacillota bacterium | reverse complement strand
AGTCTTACGACTGTTATGTAGCCATCGACAATGTTATTCCAAGGTTTAACGTATTGATCACTATTCCTACCCATCAGAATTGTTTAAACCAATACCGTAGAGCAAGGGACTTGGCTATACATCCCTTGGTACCTATTTCTTGGATAACGTAGTACTAATAAGCACTTAGTCTAATCAACAAGAGCTTTTTCAAGCTCCCACTTCTATAAGTGGTGGGTTATTGACCCTTAATTTCTGTATATATCTTTATTCCTTCAAAAGGTAGATACTGCTTTGCAAATTCACAGATCTGCTCTTCGTAAAAAGGGCGTTTGAGAATTTCTCCGTAATCATCTTCATATCGGTACAGACCGTTTTCATAGGTGCGGTACACTGTCACAATATCATTTTCACTACCATGTTTTGGATATACTTTTAGATGTTCTTGCTCGATGGAGTGTCCTGGCGCATAGGATATGTAATGAAATTGCTGGTCATATTTTCCTTCGATCCAGTCTAGCATCTGTCCGACAGATGTAACAACCCCTTTCTGGGTATCGCTAAGGTTCTCATAAGGTCCACTAAGGCCTGTCATGCCCATAACTTCTTTCTGTCTGGCTTTGATCCTTGCACCATCGTCATAGCTTGCCTGCCATTCATCAGGGCCAAACGTAATACTTCCATCAGGAAATGTACCTTCACCAACAGTAAGCCCTGTATGGCAGTTTACAATTTTTGCGCTGACATTCCAGTTTGAATTTCCTGTTTCCATGATTCCGGTCAAAACATCCGATGTAGTAATCGTCAATAGCATCTTTGCCTGCAGAATACCGTCAATATTCTCGTTGATATGATATACGAAGCGGTTATGATCACTGTCCACCTCTACATAATAGCCCTGTTCATCTTCCTCCATGTCTTCCAACACATCGTCAATGGACTTGGTGTACATCTCTATAAGTTCTTCTTTCTGCGTTGGTGTCACTTCCAAAATTAAATCATCCCCATCACGCCTTACATTGGTACAGTAATCTTTAAAAGTCTCCATGTTGTCCTCAATATCTGTATTGGCAAAACTAATTATCGAGGCAGGTATGGTAATATTTTCTATCATCTTTGACAATGTTTTTTCGGCATCTGGGTCCTGAATTTGATTTGTTGTCGGAGCGTCCGTGCAGGCGCTACAGATGAGTATCAAAGCAGCCGTCATTGTTACGAGCACTGTTTTATATAGCTTGTCCATCATCTTACTCCTTGGGAAACGCATTTCTATACTGATATAATACCTTATACAAGCTGATAAAGGTACCATTTTATATATTTAAAATTACACTTATATTAAAAATTTTTTATTAATCATTGCTTTACGATATATTTAATATTATTTCTAATTCGGATTGCATATTCCACAAGGTTCATAGCCTTGATTAATTAATTCTTGTCTAGTACCACTATAATATTGTTTATTATGATTTGCTATATCTTCTACACTTTGGCAGGTTGGTAGATGAAATTTATGTGAGCTAGTATTTAAAATATAATCTTGTTTGGTATTTGTTGTTTCAGTTATAGCATATGGTTCACATGCGACCTTATTGCCATCAGAGGTACATAAGATATCATGATCTATATCAGTACGATAGGTTGTGATATTTTCTTTTTGTAATAGTTCCATAGTTTCTTTATGAGGGTGTCCATAGCTATTGTCTTTTCCAACAGATATGATGGCATATTCAGGATTTACTTCTTCTAGAAATTCTTTTGATGTACTAGTGCTTGAACCATGGTGTCCTACTTTTAATACATTAGCTTTAATATCAGCATTATTGCTTAATAGATATTGTTCACTTGGCATTTCAGCATCGCCAGTAAATAGGAAAGAAGTATTGCCATAAGTTATTTTTAATACAATTGAAGAGTCGTTGCCTTCGCCTATATTTAGGCTTAGTATTTTTATTTTGGCCGAACCTAAAGTATATTCATCATTTATATTAGGGATGATGATACCATTGTTTTTATCGGCTAATTCTTTAAAGTTTTCAAAGGCTTTGGAATCAAAATAATTGGTTGGGGATAGGATGGTATCACATGAAGCATAAGTTAGGGCACCACTTAGACCTCCAACATGATCTTCATGGGCGTGAGAATTAACTATTATATCTAAATTATTTATATTATTACGTTCTAATATGGTATAGATAATATTTGAATCTTCACTATTTCCACCATCAATCATCATATAATGGTTGTCGCATTGAATAAGCGCGGCATCGGCTTGACCTACATCGATAAATTGGACAGAAAAGCTTGAATCTGAAGGAATAGTTTCTAAAGGCTGTGGGGTTTCTTTTGGGGTTGTATTTCCTAATAGAAATGAGATTGCTAAAATAGGTATTATTAATAAAGAGGATAAAAATCCTTTATTGATTTTTTTCATTTAATCACTCCTGATTAAAATCTTAACATAATTTTGGATAAATTGTATCAAAGTTACAATAGACTTTGTTAAAATAATATCAAGTTGAGGTGGATAGAATTGTATAAGATTAAAGAAATTGCGAAGCTTTTTAATATTAGTAGTGAATTATTAAGATATTATGAGCGTTTTGGTTTAATTAAGCCTAGACGTGAAGAAGGTGGTTATCGTTATTATAATTTAGAACATATTAAATTATTGACGGGTATTTTGCGTTTTCGTAAGATGAATTTTACTTTAGCAGAGATAAAAAAATTATTATATGAGGCTAATTATGAAGATTGTTTAAAAGCTTATGATGATGCAAGAGCTAGAACAGAATTTGAGATTATTAAACAACAAGCTATCTTAGAAAATGTTAATTATATTATTGATAAGTGGAAGAATATGGAAGATAGCTTATATAAGTTTAAGAAAATTAAAGCTGAAGCCATAGTTAGAGTAGCGATGGTTGAAGAGGAACATATTGTTGATGCGCAGTTTGCTAGTGCGCAAAAACAGATGATTGATTTATTGCCAGTGTCTTTTATTTCACCGCTTATTCGAAAAGAAGATCATACGATTGAATTTGGCTATGCGATAACGGTTAATGATTTAAATAGGCTTAAGGGAATTATGTATGATGAATATAGCCTTTATGAGTTTGAAGATTGTTTGATGACGATGGTTAAAACAGTTGGATATGATAGGCTTACAATTGATTCGGTTGAATTTATTTTTGATTATTTAAAAGATAATAATTTAGAATTGAAAAGTGATATATGGGGTTATACTCTTGGTAGTTATATGGATGAAAATAATGTTGATGTAAGGGTGCATATATTATATTTTTGTGTTTGACCTTAAAGGCTTTGTAAGGTTTATAATCTAAATACTGAAAGGGGTTTAGAAAAGTGAGAAAAATTAAAAATTTATTTTTGGCTTTAATGTTAGTTGTTTCTATGAGTGCTTGTTCAACTAGTACCCAAGAAACTAGTGCTACTTTTAAAGCTGGTACCTATGAGGGTAGTGCAACTGGACGTAACGGTGAAATCGTCGTTGAGGTTGTATTGAGTGATGAAGCAATTGATAGTGTTAGCGTTACTTCTCATAGTGAAACAGAAGGGATTGCTGATCCTGCTATTGAGCAAATTCCTGCAGCAATTGTAGAGACTCAAGGTTTAGGAGTTGATACAGTTAGTGGTGCTACTAGTTCTTGTGAGGCTAGTATTGCATCTGTTAGTAATGCTTTAGATAGTGCTGGTGCTGATGTTGAGGCTTTAAAGGCTGTTAGTCAAACTACTACTGCTCAAGAAGATAGTGAAGAGACTACTGATGTTGTTGTAGTAGGTGGTGGAGGTGCTGGTATTGCAGCTGCTAGTAGTGCAGTTGAAAATGGCGCTTCAGTTATCTTAGTTGAAAAGACTGCGGCTTTAGGTGGTAATACATTGGCTAGTGGTTTAGCAATGAATGCGGCTGATCCTGAACTTGAAGGTACTTTAGATGCCTTAAATGGACAAGTAGATACTTTAAAAGCAGTACTTGAATATGATGAGGCAGAATTTGGAGAATATGCGGATACATTAACCACTTTAAAAGGTCAAATTGAAGAATATTTAGCTGGTGATACTTCTAAAGAATTTGATTCAGTAGAATGGCATATTATTCAAACTTATACAGCTGGTAAAAGAACTGATGTAAATGGTAATGAGATTGCTGGTGACTTTAATTTAGTTAAGACGATGTGTGAAAATTCTTTAGAAACTTATCATTGGTTAGGTGAAACCGTTGGAATTGCCTTGAGTAATAATTTAACAAGTCCTGTTGGTTCTTTGTGGATGCGTGGTCATAACTTTGAGACTAAGAGTGGAGTATTTGAGGCTTCTAGTGCTTATATTGAAGATAATGGTGGTAAGATTTATCTACAGACTAAAGCTGATGAACTTATTATTGAAGATGGTGCGGTTACAGGTGTTGTTTGTACTAGAGAAGATGGTTCTAAATTAACCATTCATGCGAATAATGTTATCTTAACTACTGGTGGTTTTGGTGCTAATGGGGAAATGGTAAAAGAATATAATACTTATTGGCCAAGCATTCCTGATGATATTAAGACAACAAATGTGGCTGGTGCTACAGGTGATGGTATTGAATTAGGTTTGCAAGCTGGTGCTAAGTTAGTTGGTATGGGTATGGTTCAATTGATGCCTACAGCTAGTGCAGTTACTGGTTTGTTGGAAGATGGTTTATTGGTTCCTAGCCAATATTATATGTTTGTAAATCAAGAAGGTTTAAGATTTGTTAATGAATATGCTGAACGTGATGTTTTGGCTAGTGCTGCTTTATCACAAACTGATGGTGTATTCTATCATATTGCTGATCAAAATATGATTCCTACTTTACAAAATAAGGCTACTCAAGAACAAGTTGATGCCATGGTTGAAAAGGGTATTATTTATAAAGCTGATACTTTGGAAGAACTTGCTGAATTGATTGGTTGTCCTAGTGAAAACTTAATCGAGAGTGTTGAAAAATATAATTCTTATGTAGATGCTGGTGAAGATCCAGACTTTGGTAAGAATGTATTTGGTAGTAAGATTGAAACTGCTCCTTATTATGCAGTTATTGAAAAACCTAGTGTTCATCATACTATGGGTGGTTTAGCAATCAATACCGATGCACAAGTATTAAATGAAAGTGATGAACCAATTGTTGGTTTATATGCTGCTGGTGAAGTTACTGGTGGAATTCATGGTGGAAATCGTGTTGGTGGTAATGCGATTGCGGATATCATGGTATTTGGTCGTATCGCTGGTAGAAACGCTGCTGAATAATAAATTATATTTAAACTATAACGTAATAGATGTTTCTAGAGCGTTATAGTTTTTTTCTTTTTAAGGATTTTACAAAAATAAGATAATATTATGATATAATTCATAAAAGGAAGTGTTTGATTATGGCTTATAAATATCGACCTAAAGGTAATTATAATAAAAATAAAGATAATAATATTTTACCTATTCTTTTAATAGTTATAGGTATTTTTAGTGGATTTGGAATTCTAATTCCTATTGGTGTTTTTTGGTTGATTTATCTTGCGAAAAATGCTGATGAAAATAATACGGTATATACGCGTAGTTATCGCCCTCGTACTAGGCCTAATAGTACAAAACCTATCATTGATATTGATATTGAGGAAGAAGATAATCGTAATATCCCACTAGTGAAATATTCTAGTAAACAAATGGCGATGATCAATGAGCGTTTAAAGGATTATTTTAGCGAATATGTAGAACTTCCAGTTATGGATGGTATTAACTTGCGTTTAAAGAATAAGAGTTATCGTAGTTTAAATAGTTTAAATATTTTTAATAATAATGATTATGTTTGTTCATTGGCTGAATTTGGTTATCAATTTCCTAAGACTTATAATCAGATTTTAAGATTATTATTATCTTTTGCCATGGATGAAAATCCTGAATATAAACAAAGTAGTAAACCAGCTAAAAAAGTGACTAAAAAAGTAGAAGATAAAGAAGAAGTTAAGTTGGAAGCTAGGGCAGATAGTTTTATTACTATTATCGATGATTTAAATACAGCTATTCCTGATGAAGAAATTAGTAATGGTTTATATGAGAGTACGGCTTTATTAAAGCAAATTAAGACCATTGAAGAGACTTTCCCTTCTTCTAGTGAAAAATTAGATAAATTATATAGTTATTATTTACCTATATTAGTTAATATTTTAAATCAATATAAAGATTTAGAAAAAACACAACATAATGAAAAATTTAAACAGACTAAAGAAAAATTACAGAAGACTATCATATTAATTAATGATGCGATGAAGACTTTAACAGCTACTTTATGTGAAGATGATATCTTAAATTTATCAGCGGATATTTCTACCTTAGAAGCTATCTTGAAAAAAGATGGTTTAGTAGGTGAGGGTATCATGAAGAAGAAAGCCGGTGAAAATGATGAACAATGAGAAAGATGTTTATGCAATCTTTGATAAGATGTTTGAACAATTAGAAAAGGATGATCCAGATCTTCAAGATACGAGTGCGCAAAAGTTTAGCGATATTATCGATAGTAAATTAGAAGACTATGCTAAACTATGTGGTTATGCTGATTATAATAGTATGTTAGATAAAGATATGATTAATGAAGTATATTTTCAATTATTAGATAATATTAATATTGATAATAAGAAAGATTTTTTATTGAAAGCTTTATCGATGTTAAAAAATGATAATATTGTTACTAAATATAGTGAATTATTAAATAATCATGATGTTGAAGAAGTTATTAAGATGGCTAAAGAAGAAAATGATAATAATCCCCATAGTAGCTTGAAATTTTTATTAACTGCTGATGATCTTTATCAAAAGAAGATGTTAAAAGAGTAATTATATGAAAAAAAGTAAGACGACTTTAGAAAAAGAGCGCTTGATGAAAGAAGTGCTAGGTAAAAGAAGTTATGGGGATATTGATATCAAGACTTTTGAAGAAGAGATCAAAAGGGATTTTGGTATTACTTATGAGAAGCCTTTAAAGGATAATAAGCTTATTTTTGATGAGGCTTTAAAACAATTAAATGAAATTATTGTTGGTCAAGATGAGGCTTTAAATAAACTTTGTATGGCTTTTAGACGCCCTTATGTCATGAAAAATGATAATTATAAAAATGCGATGATTGTTTATGGTAATGAGGGTGTTGGTAAACATTTAGCTATTGCCCAATTAGCGAAGATTTTAAGTAAAGATGATATTGTGAATAGTTATGATGTTTATAGTTTAGATATGAGCACTTATACTAGTTCTTCACAGGAATTATTATTTTTACAAGATCTATTTAGTGCGATAAATGGTCGTGGCTCGATTATTTGTTTTGAGAATTTTAAAGGCTGTCATCGTAATTTCTTGAATATGCTTAGTGATTTAGTGGTTGATGGTCAAATTGTTTTAAATAAGCGTTATATAATGCAAAAAGGGCAATTGATTGAATCGCAATCGGGTTTGGTTAAAAGTGCAATTCGTAGTATTAATGCTAAAGATAAGTATCTTATTTTTATTGGGGAAGGCTCTATTGGTGAATTTGGTGAGCTTTTTGGTAAAAGTTTTATTGAAAAAATTCAAGATGAAATTTATTTTCGTAAATTAAATGATGATGAAGTTAAAATATTAATTGAAGCTAAATTAAAACAGTTGATTTATCAAAGTAAGGATAAATTGGATATTAGTATTAGTGTTGATGATAGTATTGAAAAGTGGTTATTAGCGCATTTTGATAGTACTAAACAGATGGAGTCTATCATGGATTTGCTTAAAGCTTTTTATTTGGCTATTTCACAATATGTTTTAGAATTTGGTAAAGATAGTGCTAATTTAGTAGTTGAAGATAGTATAGCTAAAATTAAGGGTATAAATCATGAATTACCATTGTATGAACTAGATGATGAGAAAGAAGAATTAGTTAAACTTGATCAAGAATTAGATGAAATTGTAGGACTTAAGGAAGTTAAGGATTATATACATTCATTAAAGAGTCATATGTTGATGCAGCAAAGACGTAAAGCTCAAGGAATGAAGACCATTGATATTAGTAAGCATATGATTTTTATGGGTAATCCAGGTACAGGTAAGACGACGATAGCTCGTTTGATATCCCGTTATATGCGAGCAATTGGCATCCTTAAACAAGGCCAATTAATAGAAGTTACTAGAAGTGATTTAGTTGGTAAGTATGTGGGACATACGGCTCCTATGACGATGCAAGTGATTAAATCAGCAATAGGCGGAGTCTTATTTATTGATGAGGCTTATAGTTTATATCGTGGTAAAGATGACAGTTATGGCTTAGAATGTATCGATACTTTAGTTAAGGCTATGGAGGATTATCGTGATGAACTTATTGTTATATTAGCTGGCTATGATAAGGAAATGTCTGAATTTCTAGAGGCTAATAGTGGTTTGCGTTCACGTTTTCCTAATATTATTCATTTTGATGATTATAGCGCACAAGAATTATTGGATATAGCTAAAAGTATTGCATCTAAACAGGATTATAAGATTGATGAATTGGCTTATCCTAGATTGTTAGCTTATTTTAATAAAATCCAGGCTAATAAAGATATACCTAGTGGTAATGGTCGTTTAGCTCGTAATTTAGTAGAAAAAGCCATCTTGCAACAAGCTAAGCGTTTGGCTTATGATAATAGTAATGAAATTGATTTATTGATAGAGGAAGATTTTGCTTTGGAGGAATAATAATATGGCAGAAAAGATTACCTTAACATTAGAAAAAGAAAAACCCCAACCAGTTAATGATGAACAAGAAACTTTAGAAAGTATTGAAAAACAAGCTCAATTTGATGAAGATAGTTTGAGTGCGGAAGAAAAGCAAATGGTAGAAGATTTTGCTAAACAGATTGATATTACTAGTAGTAATCTAGTTTTACAATATGGGGCAAATGCGCAAGAAAAATTAGCTTCTTTTAGTGATAGTGCTTTAGAAAATGTTAGAACTAAAGATTTAGGTGAAGTTGGAGATGCTTTAACTAATTTAATTGTGGAACTTAAAGGCTTTGAAATTGAAGAAAAAGAAGATGGTATTTTTGGCTTTTTTAAGAAACAGACTAATAAGTTAAAAGCTTTACAGACTAAATATGATAAGACAGAAAATAATGTTGATAAAATTGTTAAGATTTTGGAACAACATCAAATTACTTTATTGAAAGATATAGCTTTATTGGATGAATTATATGCCCAAAATTTAAATAATTATAAAGAATTATCAATGTATATTTTGGCTGGTTATAAGCGTTTAGATGAAATTAAAAATAATGAATTACCTGCTTTAATTGAAAAGGCTAAGCAAAGTGGTTTAACTCAAGATACCCAAGCGGCAAATGATCTTTCTAATGCGATAAATCGTTTTGAAAAGAAATTGCATGATTTGGAATTGACAAGAACCGTTAGTTTACAAATGGGTCCACAAATTCGTTTAGTGCAAAATAATGATACTTTGATGACGGAGAAGATTCAAAGTACTTTGGTTAATACTATTCCTTTGTGGAAATCACAAATGGTTTTAGCTTTAGGGGTTAATCATTCTAGAGAAGCTATGAAAGCACAGAATGAAGTTTCTAATATGACCAATGAATTATTGAAGAAAAATGCGGATGTTTTAAAGATGGCTACGGTAGAAACTGCTAAGGAAAGTGAAAGAGGCATCGTGGATATTGATACTTTAAAACATACTAATGAACAACTTATTGCGACTTTAGATGAAGTATTAAAGATTCAAACTGAAGGTAAAGCAAAACGTGAAGAAGCGCAAAAAGAATTGAGTAAAATTGAAGGAGAATTAAACGCTAAATTGTTAGAAATAAGGCGTTAAAAGGAGGATTATCTCATGAAAAAGATCATTGTCCTGTTAATATTATTTTTATTGGTTGCTTGTAGCAATAATAGTGATTCATATCAAATTATGAATGACTTTGTGGAAAGTGAAAATATCATGTTATATTATCGTGCTGATAATGATGCGAATATGGCTTCATTTCGCTATCCTGTTAAAACAGTAGTAGGGACTAATATTGAACAAACGCCACAAGATGAATTTAATTTAATGGTTAATGACTTAACTAGGGAACTAAAGAATAATATTTTTGATATTATGCAAGCTAGCACTTTAGAACCAATAGATGCAGCGAGTGTTAATGAGAATAATGTTTTGATGTTTCTTAGAAATGTGGACAATGAGGGCATGATTTATTTCTATAATGATGGGAATGTTAAAGAAATTCGTGAGGATGGTACTAGAAATTGTTATCATTTAAATAATGATGATTATAATTTGTTGAGTAGTATGATTAATGAATATATTACTAAAGTACAAAATCTTAGGGAAAAATTATTTAATTAAAAAATGGGGATTGAAAGATTTTCTTTTGATCCCTTTTTAATATTTAATTAAAAATGAAAAAAATCTTGAAATTAATCAAGATTTTTATTTGCTTTCTTTTGATGTTTACGATAGAAATAAATGATAATAGCGATAATAGCTGCAATAGCAATAATTAAGGCATATTGATCAATATAGGTTGAAATCATGGCCCAGTTTTCGCCTAATATCGTACCTACATATACTAGAATAGTATTCCATAATAGGCTGCCGATGATGGTAAAGAATAAGAATGATAACATAGGCATTTTATTCATACCGGCTGGAATAGATATCAATGAGCGAATTACGGGTACTAGTCGACATAGAAAGACGGTAATTTTTCCATTTCTGTCGAACCATTTTTGGGCTTTTTGGATGTCTTCATATTTAAAGCCTAACTTTTGGGCTTTTGGTGATCTTAATATTTTTTCAAAGTGGGCTGGTTGTAGAATGTAACCGACATAATATAAAATAAATGCTCCGATGGTTGAACCCATGGTTGCCCAAAAGACTACTTGAGGAAATTGTAGTGATGATTGAATTACTAAGAAGCCACCTAGCGTTAAAATAATTTCACTAGGGATTGGGGGGAAGATATTTTCGATGGCTATAAGGGCGAATATTGCTAGATAGCCATAGTTACTTATCAGGTTTGTAATAATTTCTTGCATAATAGTTCCTTTCATGTGTCTTAATCATTCTACTTGATTAGTTTATGTTTTACAATATAATTTATGTTAATAATTTTTTTAATAATTTTTTGATATAATAATAGCTGCAATATAGGAGGATAGTGGCTTGAGAATTAAAGAGAATGTGGAATGTTCACAAGTAATAAATAAGTCAGAATTTATTTGTTATTTGGGGAAATGTTTGGATGAAGATAGCTGTCGTAATTTTATTAGTGAAATACATAAATTGCATCCTCAAGCTACGCATGTTTGTACTGCCTATATTACTAATAATAAGATGACGATTAAGACTAGTGATGATGGCGAACCTAGTAAAACAGCAGGTATGCCGATGTTAGATGTTTTATTGAAAAATGATTTGCAAGATATTTGTGCTTGTGTAGTTCGTTATTTTGGGGGCATTAAACTGGGAGCTGGAGGGCTTGTTAGAGCTTATAGTTCTAGCGTGGCTAAAGCTGTTGAGATAGCTGAATTAATGGATGTTGTAAAATGTAAGATATATAGTTTGAAATTTACTTATGATTATATAGATAAGCTTAATTATTTTTTAAAAGATATTTATATTGCGCAAAAGAATTATGAAGAGAAAGTTGAATATATCTTATATTTAGAAGATGATAAGATGATAGATAAAATTGTCGAGTTTACAAATGGTAAATGTGAAATTAATTTCTTATATGAAGAAGAAGTAGAAAAAAGCATAGGTAGGTGAGATAATGGCAAATGATAAAATTATAATAAAAGGTGCTAAAGAAAATAATCTTAAGAATATTTCTTTGGAGATACCTCGGGATAAATTAGTTGTTTTGACGGGAGTTAGTGGTAGTGGTAAGACTTCCTTAGCTTTCGATACGATATATGCAGAAGGGCAAAGACGATATGTAGAATCACTTAGTGCATATGCTAGAATGTTTTTAGGTGGGGTTGAAAAGCCAGATGTTGAATCAATTGAAGGTTTATCACCTGCTATTTCTATCGATCAAAAGACGACGAATAATAATCCGCGTAGTACGGTGGGTACAGTTACGGAAATTTATGATTATTTGCGTTTATTATATGCTAGAATTGGGGTTCCTTATTGTCCTAAACATAATGAGCCTATTACTTCGCAAACGATTAGTCAAATGTGTGATAAGGTGATGAGCTTGGATGATGGTTCTAGGGTGGAAATCTTAGCACCGATTATTAATGGTAAAAAGGGTACGCATAAGGATCTTTTAAATAATCTTTTAAAAGATGGTTTTATTAGGGCTTATGTGGATGATAGCTTATATATGTTAGAAGATGAAATTGTTCTAGAGAAGAATAAGAAGCATAATATTGAAGTTGTCGTAGATAGAATTGTGAAAAATGATAAGAGTAGGTCTAGAATTCATGATTCTTTGGAAACAGCTTTAAAACTAGCTAATGGCATGGCGATTGCGAAGGTTGGTAAAGAGAAGATCTTATTTTCTAGTAATTATGCTTGTAAGATTTGTGGCTTTAGTGTAGGTAATCTAGAACCAAGATTATTTTCTTTTAATGCGCCTTTAGGAGCTTGTGAATGTTGTAATGGTTTGGGAGTTACTAAAAGCGTTGATTTAGATATTTTGATTGATTGGGAAAAGCCTATTTCGCAAGGTGGTATTAAATATTATAAAAATATTTATGGTACTTCGAATATTGAGTGGCAACAATTTGATAATTTATGTTCCCATTATGGTATTTCTTATGATAAACCATTGAAGGATTTTAGTGATGAAGAGCTAGATATTATCTTAAATGGTTCAAAAGAGATGATTACTTATAATATTTATAGTGGTTCAGGTGTGCGTACTACTACTAATTTTATTGAAGGGGTTAAGACCTTGATTGAAAGAAGATATGAGACTACTACTTCTTCAATGTCTAAGGAATGGTATGATTCTTTCATGATGGAACAAGAGTGCCCAGTTTGTCATGGTGCGCGTTTAAATGAAAAGGCCTTATCGGTTAGAGTTGGGGATAAGAATATCTATCAATTTACATTAATGAGTGTTAAGGATGCTTTAAATTGGTTAGATAACTTGGAGTTAACTGAAACTGATCGAAAGATTGCGCAGATGGTTATTGATGAGATACATAATCGTTTAGATTTCTTGAAAGATGTTGGTTTGGAATATCTTAATTTAAATCGTTTGGCAGGTACTTTGAGTGGTGGTGAGGCGCAAAGAATTCGTCTTGCAACGCAAATTGGTTCAAAATTAACGGGTGTATTATATGTTTTAGATGAACCTAGTATTGGTTTACATCAAAAAGATAATGCTAAGTTGATTCATACTTTAAAGAATATGCGTGATTTAGGTAATAGTGTATTAGTTGTTGAGCATGATGAAGAGACGATGCTTGAGGCTGATTATATTGTGGATATTGGACCTGGAGCTGGGGAACATGGTGGTGAAGTGGTTGCCTTAGGTACCCCTCAAGAAGTTATGAATAATGAAAATTCTTTGACTGGTAAGTATTTGAGTCATAAATTAAGAATTGAAAATAAGAAGACTAGAAAAAAAGGTAATGGCAATTGGGTAGAAATTGTTGGTGCTAAAGAGAATAATTTAAAGAATATCAATGTTAAGATTCCTTTAGGTACGATGACGATAGTTACAGGAGTTAGTGGTAGTGGTAAGAGTACCTTAGTTAATGAGATATTTTTGAAGGCAGTTAAACAAGCTTTGGGAAGAGTTAGGGTTAAACCAGGAGCTCATAAAAAGATTAAGGGCTTAGAAAATATCGATAAGGTAGTAGAGATTAGCCAAGATCCAATTGGTCGTACACCGCGTAGTAATCCAGCTACTTATACGGGAGTATTTGATGATATTCGTGATTTGTTTGCTTTGACGCCGATGGCTAAATTAAAAGGTTTTGATAAGGGCCGCTTTTCCTTTAATGTTAAGGGTGGTCGTTGTGAAGCTTGTCAAGGTGATGGGGTAAAACGTATTTCGATGAACTTCTTACCGGATGTTTATGTTACTTGTAGTGAGTGTAATGGTAAACGTTATAATGAGGAAACTTTGGAAGTTACCTTTAAGGGTAAGACGATTGCGGATGTTTTGGATATGCGCGTTGAGGAGGCTTTAGAATTCTTTAGTAGTGTTTCGAAAATAAAAGATAAACTTAAGACTTTAAATGATGTAGGTCTTGGTTATATTAAATTGGGTCAATCTAGTACGACACTTAGTGGTGGAGAGGCGCAAAGAGTTAAATTAGCTAGTGAATTACAAAAGAAGCCTACGGGTAAGACCTTATATGTTTTAGATGAGCCTACTACGGGTTTACATATTCATGATGTAAAACGTTTAATTGAAGTATTAGAGAAGATTGTGGACAATGGTGATACAGTATTGATTATCGAACATAATCTAGATATGATTAAAAGAGCGGATTATATTATTGATTTAGGACCTGATGGTGGAGACAATGGCGGCAATGTGGTTGTTTCAGGTACGCCAGAAGAGGTTGCTAAGTGTGAAGGTAGTTATACGGGAATGTATTTGAAGAAAATTTTGGAGGAAAAATAGATGGAATATATTGGCAAGGTCATGATCAAAGATATCGTTGATTTTTTTGGCTTTGAACAAGTTACGGGTAATGAACAGTCGCTTAATCGGTGGGTAGTGGTTCCGGATGTTAATCGTCCGGGTTTGGAACTTGCGGGCTTTTTTAAGCATACTGAACCTAGACGTATCATCATTATTGGTGATAAGGAACAGGCTTTTATAGCTCAACTTCCTGAGGATGTACAAAGATCGAGATTTGAGCAGATTACCGATGTCTTTACGCCGATGATTGTTTTAAGTAGAGATAGAGAGTGTCCACCGGTATTGAAGGAAGTGGCGATAAATGCTAATTTTCCTATTTTTAGATCTAATAGTCCTACCTATCGTTTAATGGTTGATATTATTACCTTTTTGGATGAGCGTTTGGCGCCTAGTGATAGCTTGCATGGTGTATTGCTTGATGTTTATGGTAAAGGAGTATTGATTACTGGGGAGTCTGGTAGCGGTAAAAGTGAAATTGCTTTGGAACTTATTAAGCGTGGGCATGTTTTAATTGCGGATGATCGAGTTGATGTGTCGCGTATTCATAATTCTATTGTTGGCCATAGTCCAGAATTATTGAGTGGTATGTTGGAGATTAGGGGTATTGGTATTATTGATGTTGGTAAGATGTTTGGGGCTAGTGCCTTGATGTCTAAAGATAATATTGATATGGTTATTCATCTTGAACAATTTGATCCTCATGCGGAATATGCTAGAGTTGGTAATGAAGATGAACTTTATACTCCTATTTTGGATGTAAATATTCCTACTATTGTTATACCTATTAAAGAGGGTAGAAGTATGGGAGTATTAGTTGAATCGGCAGTTATTAATTTCCGTTTAAGAGAAAATGGTTTTAATAGTGCTAAGGAATTTGAGAAAAGAGTTTATGAGCAGATTGCTAAACATAATGGTAATAGAGGTGAATAATAATGGAGTTTTTTCCTAATGCAAAGACATTTTTGGCTATTGGGTCATTGAGCATTCAATGGTACGCTATATTGATTATTATTGGTGTTGGTGTAGTTTATTATTTTCTTAAGAAAGATTTTAAGGAAAGTGGTTATAGCCAAGATACTTTAGATGATCTTTTGGTTGGTTGTTTAATTTGTGGTCTCATTTGTGCGCGTTTGTGGTTTTGTTTATTCTGGGATGCTGAGTATTATTTTAGTGATATTACACATCTTTTGGATATTCGTGGTGGTGGCTTGGCAATCCAAGGTGGCTTGCTTGGTGGTGCTTTATATGGCTTGTATTATGCTAGAAAACATAAGATTAGCTTTTTAAGAGGGGCTGATATGGTTGCAACCAATATTCTTATTGCCCAGGCAATTGGACGTTGGGGTAACTTTATTAATCAAGAGGCTTATGGACAGATTGTTAATGAAGCTTATTTTGATATGTATCCTTCATTTATAAAAGATGGAATGTTTATTCAAGGTGAATATCGTCAACCTACTTTCTTATGGGAGAGTATTTTGGATCTTTTGGGTTTTATTGTTTTGCGTTATGGCTATAAGAAGCATGGTCATGGTAAACGTGGAGATATTACTTGTTTATATTTGATGTGGTATGGGGTTTCGCGTTTTATCGTTGAGTCTTTTAGAACGGATAATTTGATGTTTATGGGCATGAGAATGTCGCGTTTAATGGCTTTATTATTTATTGTTGTTGGGGCTTGTGGTTTAATTTATTTGCGCTTTAAAAGAAAAGTTTCTAAGCCGGTCATTTTATTTGACTTAGATGGAACTTTATTAGATACTAAACCTGCTATATTAGCTACATATCGTCATTTGTTTGAAAAGTATGATAGAGTTGAAAACTTTACAGCGGCTGTGCAAAATGAGGTTCAAGGTCCACCTTTGACGACGATGTTTGCCAAGTATTTTCCTAATGAAGATCAAGAAAAATTATTAAAGGAATATCGTGAATATAATTTTGCGATGCATGAAACATTAGTTAAACCGATGCCTAATTGTGAATTGGTGCTTAAAGAGCTTAAGGAAAATGGTTATAAAGTTGGAATTGTATCTACTAAATATACCGAAGCTGTTAAATTTGGTTTAGATATGTTTGATCTTACTAAGTATTTTGATGTAATCTTGGGTAAAGATGCGGTTAGTAAAGTTAAGCCTGATCCAGCTGGTTTATATGAAGCTTGTGCTAAATTGAATGAAGGTCATGATTCTTGTATCTATATTGGTGATAGTAAAGGTGATATGCAAGCAGCTAGAGCAGCTGGGGTATATACGATAGGATATCTAAGTGATGATGAAGCTAGAAATAAAGCAATTATGGAAGAAAAGCCTAATGAGGCAATTAAGGATTTAAAAGAAATCTTAGATATACTTAAGGAGGATCATGAATGGACATACAATATGATGTAATTATTATTGGGGCTGGTCCAGCGGGCATGAGTGCAGCCATTTATGCTTCAAGAGCTGGTCTAAAAACGATGATGTTAGAAGTTAGTGCACCTGGAGGAAAATTAATTAAGACTTTTAGTATTGAAAATTATCCTTCGATTAAACAAGAAAGTGGTGCGGATTTAGCTTATCAGATGTTTGAACATGCGACTTCTTTTGGAGCTGAATATGTCTATGGTGATGTTAAGGAAGTTAAAGATCATCATGATTATAAAGAAGTTATTTGCCAAGATAAGAGCTATACTTGTAAAAGTGTAATTATTGCTAGTGGTACAACGGAGAAATCTTTAGGTTTAGCTAATGAACAACGTTTAGTTGGTAAAGGTATTTCTTATTGTGCGGTATGTGATGGTGCTTTATATCGTGGTAAGGATGTGGCTATTATCGGTGGTGGTAATAGTGCTTTAGAAGAGGCTATCTTTTTAACACAATTTGTTAATAAGGTTTATATTGTGATTCGTCGTGATGTTTTTAGAGCTGATAAAATAATTCAAGATAAAGTGCTTAATAATGAAAAGATTGAAATTATTACTAAGCATGTTCCTCATCGCATTTTAGGAGAAGATCATGTTGAGGGTATTGAACTTGAAAATGTGGATACTAAAGAATTGATGACGATTGAGGTTGCGGCGATCTTCCCTTATATTGGTTTAACGCCAAATACAGCATTTGCTAAAGAATTAGGTATTACTAATGAACAGGGTTATATCTTAGTAGATAGTAATATGGAAACTAAAGTTAAAGGTGTCTTTGCGGCTGGTGATTGTATTGATAAACCATTAAGACAGGTAGTTACAGCTTGTAGTGATGGGGCAATTGCCGGGCAAAAGAGCTATCATTTTATAAATGATTGAATTAATTGAAGTGGAATTTATGGTTTCACTTCATTTTTATTTAATTTGTGGTTGACATATTTTGAGGAACCGCTTACAATAATAACGTAAAAACACGTGTGACTGTTAAATCAGGCATGAGTTTATCAAATAGTTTTTTGATATACTTATGCCTTTTTTATGTGTTAGGAGGAAGGATATGTTAAACTTTTTTAAGAAAAAGAACAAGTTTCAAGTAATGGCTGTAGCAAATGGTAAGACTTTAGATATTACTAAAGTAAATGACCCTATTTTTTCTCAAAAAATGATGGGTGAAGGTATCGCTATTGTTTTAGATGATAATGATATCTATGCACCATGTGCTGGAGAAATTACCGTATTACCTGATAGTAAACATGCTTTTGGAATGAAGTGTGAAAATGGTATGGAAATCTTAGTTCATGTTGGTATTGATACAGTGAATTTACAAGGTGAAGGCTTTGAAGCATTTAAAGCAGTTGGTGATCATGTTGATTGCCATGACAAGATTTTGAGTGTGGATAGAGAATTGATTGCTAGTAAGGGCATTGATTTGACTACCATGATAATAATTTTAAATCATACTAATTATAAAATTGATAAGATGCATACAGATGTAACAGTTAAAGCTAGTAATGATCCAATTATTGACATTGGGTGAGGATAGATTATGAAGGCTATAAGGATCTTTAATAACAACGCAGTTTCTACCATTATGGCTAATGATAAAGAGGCTATCGTCATTGGACCGGGAATTGGCTTTAATAAGCGTCCTAATGATGATATTGATGAAACGCGAATCGAAAAGATATTTTATGTGCAAAATGAGATGCAAAGCAAATTCTTGGAGATGTTAGATAGTGTTACTCCAGAAATGCTTGATATTGCTGAAAGTATTATTAAACTTGCACAGGATAATGGTTTAGCTTTGAGTAATCAGAGTACTATTAGCTTAATTGACCATATTAACTTTTCGTTGCAGAGGGCTAAAGAAAATATCTTTTTGCCTAATCTAATGCTTAGTGAAATTAAAATGCTTTATCCTAAAGAATATAAAATAGGTCTTAAAGCATTGGATTTGATTGAAGAAAAATGTCATATACATATGCCTGATGATGAGGCTGGTTATATTGCATTGCATTTGGTTAGTGTTTCGATTGATAAACTTAATACTTATAATGTGTTGAAATTGGTTAAAGGTTGCTTGGATATCATTAAAAGTTGTTATGGATTAGTTATGGATGAAACGTCATTGGAAATTAATCGTTTGACAACCCATCTAAAGTTTTTATCACAAAGGGTTTTTACAAAAGAGCCTTGGAAGGTTGAAAATGATAATGGTATGTATGATATGTTGATATCTCTACATCCACAAAATGAAAAATGTATTCAAGAAATTACGGATTTTATTAAAAATGAATTTAATTATGAATTGAATCATCAAGAGAAATTATATTTGTTGATTCATTTAAATAGAATTTTATAGGTGACACTTAAATCCCAATACTAGTCAAGGAATTTAATGGCATATATCTAAAAAAGGGAGGATAACATGAAACAAAAAATTTTAGGGGCTTTTGAGACATTCGCAAAAGCGATGGTTCAACCATTGATGTACCTATCAGCTGCTGGTATCTTGATGGTCATTGGTGTACTTTTAACTAATACTACTTTAACGGGAATGCTTCCATTTTTGAATTGGGCACCAATTCAAATCTTTGGACAATTGATTTATAACTGTATCATGGTTATTATCAATAATTTGGCAGTAATATTTGCGATTGGTATTCCTGCGGCTTTAGCTAAGAAGGAAAAACATAAGGCTGCATTAATTGGTTTTATGAGCTATATCATGTATTTGACT
>CASEWY010000209.1 GCA_949291625.1 uncultured Bacillota bacterium | reverse complement strand
GTTTATAATAAAAAT
Source organism: uncultured Bacillota bacterium (assembly GCA_949291625.1). Taxonomy (GTDB): domain Bacteria; phylum Bacillota_I; class Bacilli_A; order Erysipelotrichales; family Erysipelotrichaceae; genus JALEVB01. The sequence goes on along the minus strand of CASEWY010000209.1, from coordinate 3,306 downwards.
AAAACTAAAAGCAAGATGATAGCTAAGAAATTAATTGATGAGAAAAGGGCTAATTTCATGTGCGCAGCTGATTATACTAATAATAGTAGAATTGATAAAATTGTTAAGATGATAATCAAAGAAATTAGTGCTAAGGAGGAGTTAATTGATGCCCAAGGCTACGATGAAAATTAAAGCTATCATAATAATTATTTTAGTTATATTGCTTGCTTGTGGTTGTTTTTTGATATTTAGGCCAAAAGAACAAGTGGAAATGCATAGTATCTATTTGGATTTGAGTATTCCTTTATATCAAGATAGTAATGTTGATGAAAATTTTAAGAAGGCTAGCATATTAGTACAAGCAATTAATGAACAATTAAATGAAGAAGAAAATTTAGAAATAATTGTTCCAGATGTTGATAGTGAAAATTATGAACAAGAAAAAGATCTTATGGCTGATTTAACTTTAAGCATTCAATGTTTAAAAGCAGATGAAGTTAAAACAACTAGTTATTTGCCAATTAGTAATGATGCTAAACATGATGATAGTTTAAAATTTGCGAATATTGTAGCTAGTAATTTAAGTGATTTAAATTATCAAGGTAATTATTATTACTATCTATTGCCAGTAGGAAATGATATGTATAATGAGTTGATTAGTCAAGAAAAAATAACAGATGAAACAGCAATTGGCTTACCTCTTTTAGATTATTGTCAAAAGCCTATTATCATGTTAAATTATTATTATCAAGATAATAATGAAGAAGTAATGAATACTTTGGCAGTTAGAATTGCTGAAGCAATCAAGACTTATTTTAATGAGGGCTAATATGGATAATGCTAGTAAATTTTTGGAGGCTTTTGTTTCTATAGAACAAAGTATGCGGGATATTTTAAAACCTTCTCGCAATATGAAATTTTATCAATTGGTTAATTTATGTTCCAAAAATAATCCCATCATTAGATCTAAACAAATGGATTTAATGGAATATGCGGATTTACGAAATGCGATTGTGCATCAAAGAGGAAATCAACAAGAAATCATTGCGCAACCTGTGGATAGTGTAGTAAATGATATTATGGCCATTGCTCAAGCATTAAAAAAGGATGAACAGATTGGTATGCATTTGCATAAAAAGGTTGTTGTATGTCATCCTAATGATTTAATTTTAGATACTTATTATTTGATGCAAAAATTGGGTACTAGTAAATTACCAATATATGACGATGATAAATTTATTGGTTTAATTACATATAAAGAGATAGCTAATTGGGCTATCAATCAACCTGATTTACAATATATAAGTGAAATTATTGAAGAGTGTGCGGATGATCGAGTTATTTTTATGGATCGTAAGCGTGATATTTCTAAAATTATTTTAGAATTTGAAAACTCTTTAAAAAAAGGTATATATGTACTAGTAGTGATTATTACGGAAACGGGTATGAAAGATCAAAAGCCTTTAGGTATTTTTACCGTCTATGATTTACCAGAATTAATGTCTTATTTATATTAAAAAAACTAGGTGTTATGCCTAGTTTTTATAATGGTGGTAAACTTAAACAAATGGATATTAAAATAGGAACAAAGAAGGAACAAATTATGCCATTTATTACGGATAATACTACTGTATGTTCATCAGTATATTTTAACATCATTGGTAAGGTAGTATCTTCGCTAGTTGCACCTGCTGGGGCTATGCAAGTATAGTAATTAAATCTTATAGCGATAAAGGGAATGATGAAAAAGGAAAATATTTCCCGCATTAAATTACTTAAAAAGGCAATTGAGCCAATTGAAGAATTAACTAATTTACTAAGGGTTGCGCCCGATAGACTATACCATCCCATACCACTGGTGATTGCCATACTATAATTATAAGGAATATTAGTCAATAATGAGCAGATTATGCCTGCAAAAAATGAGGCGATGATAATACCAAATGGTATGATGAATATTTTTATATTAAATTGTTTTATTTTGGTTAGTACTCCATCTTGCATGCCAATACTAATGCCTACGGAAAACATTAATATATATAGAATTAAATCGGTATTTTGGGTGATTATATTTAATAAATTAATATTTAAATCTAATATGCCAATAAATAGTCCAATAATTAGCGCTGATACTGTATATTTTACCATTAGTTTCCCTTCCTTTCTTTATTTGTCATAAAGCGTTTGGTTAGAAAGTATACGACGATAATTGATAGTATAGTTGGAATAATAAAGAAGATAAAACTTGTAATGCCTAAATTGGCAAGTTCATTGATGAAATTTTCTTTACTTCCAATATTTATTCCCATGGCAAATATTAAAATAATGGTGGCTATAAGTTGTATTTTTTCATTTATGATTTTGAAATTTTTATTTTTTATAAAATTGCCAATAATAATTCCTATTGCCATTACAATAATAATATCCATATTAGTATCCTTTCATGCACTATGGTAAAAATAATATCACTTTTTTTGATGAAATTGTAGTATTCGTTTGATATAATCTATAACTAGTGGAAAAACTTAAAAAATAAAAAGGAGCCATTTTTATGGGGATAGTTGAATTATTTATTCTAGCAATTGGTGTTAGTATGGATGCTTTTGCGGTTTCAATATGCAAAGGTTTGAGTATGAAAAAGACTAATATTAAGGCTATGGCTACATGTGGGCTATGGTTTGGAAGCTTTCAGGCTTTGATGCCACTTATTGGTTTTTTGTTGGGTAGTTTGTTTGCTAGTGCTATTCAAGCGATAGATCATTGGGTTGCCTTTGCCTTATTGGCATTTATTGGTATAAGTATGATAAAAGATGCTTTTGGTGATGAAGAAGAGGATTGTGATGCTGATTTTTCTTTTAAGACGATGTTTACTATGGCTCTAGCTACTTCTATTGATGCTTTGGCTATTGGCATATCTTTAGCGATGGTTGGCAATGTTAATATTATTTTAGCTATTACTTTAATTGGTATTACTACAGGTATAATATCGGCAATAGGGGTTAAAATTGGGGGTATTTTTGGTAATAAATTTGAAAAGAAGGCTCAGATTGCTGGAGGTATTATTTTAATCATATTAGGTATTAAAATTTTATTGGAACACTTAGGTATTTTGTAGATTCTCATTTTACAAGACAATGTTCTTGCGATATGTCGTATAATATTTATGTCATTTAATCTATATTTTTAGTAGGAGGAAAGGCCATGGATCAAAAAAAGATTGGTGATTTCTTGAAGAGTTTACGACAGGAAAAAGGATTAACTCAGACCCAACTTGCGGATATTTTATATGTTTCTAATCGTTCTATTTCTAGATGGGAACAGGGG
>CASEWY010000208.1 GCA_949291625.1 uncultured Bacillota bacterium | reverse complement strand
AGTGAAAGTAGTAAGGGTGTAGAAATTGCGATAAGGGCTAAAGTTGATACGATTGAACATGGTGCAATGTTTTCTGATGAAATTGCCCGCTTATGTAAAGAACAAAATACTGCCTTTATCTGTACTTTATCGCCGGCTTTGCCATTAGCTAATTTTAGTCCTAAGCTTACTAAATTAAATGATTTATGTTTCTATAATTCTAAAGTGGTATTGGATAATATGTTAGAGGGAATACGTAAGGCATTGAGTTATTATATTCCGGTAGGTTTGGGAACGGATGCTAGTTGCCCGTATGCTATGCAATATAATATGTGGCGTGAAGTTTGTTATTTTGCTAAATACTTAAATGTTTCTAATTCTTTTGCTTTATATACAGCTACTTTACAAAATGCTATTATTTTAAAGATGGAAGATAGAATTGGCAGTATTGAAGTTGGTAAACAAGCAGATATGTTTATGATAAAAAAAGACCCTTTACAAGATCTTAAAGCTTTAAAAGATGTCGATATGGTAATTTGTAAGGGTAAAGTTTATGCTGATTGTCATATCAAAAAAGATTTAGAAATTGAAAATGAATTAGATAAATTATTGTAAAAAAAATAGTGCTATAATAAGCACCTCACTATTTTATTATAACACAAAAAATTTTTTAAAAATAGACTTGTTGTTATAGATTAATATTGTAATATATAAGTACAAAGATATATCTCATTTAAATGGAGGTAGATAATATGAAAGAGGTTTTACTAGAATTTTAAGATGACACTTCTATATTGTTGGTAGAGACATATAGAAGTGGATATAAAGAAGAATTGCTGAAGACACAATAGGAAAAATTGCTGATGATAAGCGATTTTGGTATCAATTTAAATAGATAAGGCAATGAATCTTTATATGTTATTTAAATTTAAAGAAAGTGAAAAGTCTACATGAGGATAGACCAATGGACAAAGTATTGTAACACTAATTATTTTTTTCATATTTAATCATTAGTACAACATTAATACTCCTTTTTATAAGTATAAAATTATTATTGTTTAAAGTGTTAAGGTGAAGTGAATATTTCGGTAAAAATAAGAATACTTTTAGTTGTTGGGCAATTATTTATACGAAATATTCCAATAGATAATGCAAATAGTTAATATTCCTTTCTTATATTTTTTCACTGATTATTATTATTTTCTTCATTCATGGAAAATCTCTCAATTTAGTGGAAGAAATTCTATTCAATGATATATAAGCACGTTTTAAAGCTTTTAGCTAAAAAACGTGCTTTTAAAATGGAATTTATTAATTGAAATTTATTTTTAAATTATGCTTTAAAGTTATAAATAATATAAATAAAGCTAAGATAGCTAGAATTATTTGGGTGATTAGTATGCTGATCCATACACCTTGTAATTCCATAAATAATGGTAATAGAAGTGTTAATGCCCATACTAGGATAGGTTCTAAGTAGATTAAGATATAAGCATAGGCGTTATGTTTAGCAGCATAGAAATAGGCGGTGATAGTCTTAGTGATACCAATAAATGCGCTAGTTAAAGCAAATAGAGGGAAGATTATCATAAAATCCTTATGTACTGCTTGGCTAGTACCAAATAAGATAGGGAATATTCCTTGTTGCCAGATAAGTAGAGCACTTAAGATAATGCCAAAGATTAAAGAAAAGATTAGACCACTTTTTAAATATGTTTGGGCTTCTTTGGTTTTATTTAAACCAATAGCGCGACTTATTAATGGTTGTAGACCTTCGCCAATTCCTTGCATCAATAGTTGGGCAATATAATATACATAACTAATTAAAGCATATATGGCAATGGCATGATCTTGACCATATAGGGCTAATTGTCTATTCATTATGACAATGATGATATTGCTACTGATACTTATGCCAAATGGAGATATACCAATTTTAAATATTTGCTTTATTATATTAAAATCTATATTAAATTTAATGAAATTGCATAATAATTTTCTTTTATATAAATAGCCTATTAAGATAATAGCTACAATTGCTTGAGAGGAAATGGTTGCTAGGGCAGCACCACTTAGACCCATATTTAAGGGGAATATGGCGATATAGTCGAGAATGACATTGGCGATACATCCTGAACACATAGCTAACATGGCCATTAATTGTCCTTCAAAATTGCGTACAATAGGGCTTAAAGCTGTACCTAACATATTGAAGAAAATACCAAATATGACCATTTGAATATATTCTTTAGCATAGGGCATAATGGTAGAGCTAGCTTTAAAAAATAAAAGAATAGGTTCATGGAATATTTGGAAAATTAACATGCATATTAGACTTAAAGCTAATATCAATATAAAACTATTTCCTAATATTTTTCCTTGTAGCTCATCGCTATCTTTATGCAAAGATAAAAGTACGCCTGATGCCATACCTATTCCTGCTCCTAAAGCAAAGATAATTGCAGGAAGGGGGTAGGCAATATTGATAGCTGATAGGCCAACATCGCCTATTTTTTGTCCGATAAATAGACCATCAATGATAGAATATATGCCACTAAAGGTTAAAGCTATCATTGTTGGTAACACGTGATTTATAAATTTTCTTACCATGGAAATAGTATAACATAGAATTAATCAATGTTGACACTTCTAAAATAAGATGCTAGCATTACTTTGTTTTTAAGAGGTAAGATAAGTGACATTAGATAAAGGAAATATAGGAAAAAGCTATCAAGTTAAAAATATTAATTTAGATGATAAGCTTACTAAGCATTTACAAGCTATTGGAATGACTAAAGATGTAATTGTTACGATTTTAAATAATAAGCATCATGGAACATTGATTATTAAACTAAGACAAACTAGATATGCAATTGGTAGACATATAAGCAATAAGATAGAGGTGATACCATGTCAAGAAGCTTAAGAATAGGTTTTATTGGTAATCCTAATTGTGGTAAGACTACTTTATTTAATGCTTATACGGGGGCTAATTTAAAAGTAGCCAATTGGCCTGGAGTTACAGTAGAAAAAAAGGAAGGGCATTATACCTATGATGGCATAGAACATGTCTTGATTGATTTGCCTGGAACTTATAGTTTAACATCTTATACGATGGAAGAAATAGTTGCTAGAGAATATATTATGAGCGATGAAGTAGATGTTATCGTTAATGTAGTTGATGCATCTAATCTAGAAAGAAATTTATATTTGACTTTGCAACTATTGGAACTAAAAAAACCGATGGTAATTGCCTTAAATATGATGGATATCGTGGAAAAAAGAAAGATGGAAATTGATATGCATCGTTTACCAGAAATGCTAGGAGTGCCAGTAGTTAGTGTTTCTGCGCGTAAACGTCAAGGATTAAAAAGTTTGATGCATGCTATAATACATCATCAAGATCAAATAACAAGTGATCCTATTATCCATGAACATAAGACTGTTAGTAAGCATCGTCATGATCATCATGCGGAGTATGCTATGGTATATAAGGATGAGATTGAAGATTTGATAGATGATATTAGTGAACAGTTAATTGATAAATATCCAGAAATAGTAAATATTCGTTATCATGCGATAAAATATTTAGAAAATGATCCGGCAATTCGTCAAAAATATCCTTTAGATAAAGAATATGATAGCTATGAAAGTGAAATTATTAATGAAAAATATGATTTTATTGAAGAAATAATTCATGAATGTTTAATTAATAAAGAAAAAGTTGCGCAATTTACTGATCGTATAGATCGTATTTTGACTCATCGTATATGGGGTATTGCCATATTTTTAATCATTATGGCTATAGTATTCTTTTTGACTTTTACTATAGGTGATATTTTTAGTGCTTATGTAGAAGAGGCTATTAGCTTTTTGAATGTTAGTTTAGAAAGTTTATTAACAAGTTTACATGTTAATGAATTATTGATAAGACTAATTTGTGATGGAATTATAGCGGGAGTAGGGGGTATTATTACCTTTTTGCCTAATATTATCATCTTATTTTTTGCTTTAGCAATTCTAGAAGATAGTGGTTATATGTCAAGGGTTGCTTATATCATGGATGATATTATGAGTTCACTTGGCTTATCGGGAAGAGCTTTTATTCCTTTATTATTGGGTTTTGGTTGTACCGTTCCGGCGATAATGGCTAGTAGAACTTTGGAAAATCGAAAAGATCGTTTAAAGACGATGATGATTACTCCATTTATGTCTTGTAGTGCAAGATTGCCAATATATATTTTATTTTCACAAATGTTCTTTGGGGAATATGCGATGTTTGCAGCATATTCAATGTATGTTTTAGGTTTAATTGTGGCGATTGTTGTAGCCTTTTTCTTACATATTATAGATCGTAAGAAAAATGAAAATCCTTTGTTGATTGAATTACCAGAATATAAGATACCTAGTGGGCGTACAGTTTTTATTTATGTTTATGAAAAGGTTAAAGATTTCCTTACTAAAGCGGGAACAACAATTTTTATTGCTAGTATTGTGATGTGGATCTTGTTGAATTTCTCCTTTAATGGTTATACAACTGATATGACATCAAGTTTTGCAGCAATGATTGGTAAGGCTATTGTATGGTTATTTGTACCTATTGGTTTAGGATATTGGCAAATCGTAGTGGCTATTATTGCTGGAGTTAGTGCTAAAGAGGTTGTTGTTAGTAGTTCAGCTGTACTTTTTGCGATTAGTAATATTAATTCTATGGAAGGTATGGCATTGATGCGTGATAGTTTAGCTGCCTTAGGTTTTGGTAGTTTAAATGCTTATTGCTTAATGATATTTTGTTTATTATATGTGCCTTGTTTTGGTACAATTATGACAATAAAAAAAGAGAGTGGAAGTTTAAAATATACCCTTGGAGTAGTAGGCTTTCAATTGCTTGTTGCTTGGTTAATTACTTTTATAGTTTATCAAGCTGGATGTTTGTTCATATAATGAAAAAATTTACATTATAATTTACAAAAATATTTACAAAAAATTATTGACAAAAGTTTTTGTTGCCTTTATATTATTACTAAATTCTAAGAACAAAAGAGTACTTTGAATATATCTTCAGCGAGTTTAGGTAGGTGGAAGCTAAACAGATCAATGTTCAAAAGAACCGCATTTGGGAGAAGTTTATCTGAAATAAAGTAGGATAAAACGTTGATGGCGTTAACATTAGAGGTGGTCAAGTTTTTTTGACAATTAGAGTGGTACCGCGATTATAGTCGTCTCTTATTTTAAGAGATGACTTTTTTATAGGAGGGGGATAAATATGGATAGTAGTGATCGACGTTGCATTAAATATTTATCAAAAATTACGAAGGGAGAAAATATGAAGAAATTAGTTTTGATATTAATGATTTTATTGATGGTTGTAGGTTGTGCTTCTACAGAAACAGTTGATTTAGCTGATTATAGTAATACAAGTGCACCTAGTACGCAAGAAAGTACAAATAATGGTAATAAGTTGGATGAAATATTAGAAAGTGGCAAACTAGTGGTTGCGACTTCTCCAGATTATGCCCCAATGGAATTTATTGATACTAGTAAGTCTGGTCAAGAACAATATGTTGGTAGTGATATGGAACTTGCTAGATATATTGCAGAAAAATTGGGTGTTGAATTAGAAATTAAAGCAATGGATTTTGGTATGGTTTTAAGTTCTGTTGACTTAGGTCAAGCCGATTTGGCAATTGCTGGTTTAGGTTATGAACCAGAAAGAGAAGATAATTTTGAGATGTCTTATGGTTATAATCAAACAGGAGAATCTAGTTGTCAAGGATTGATGGTAAAAGCCGATGAATATGATGAATATCAAAGTTTAGAAGATTTTGCTGGTAAAAAGATTATCGCTCAATCAGGTTCTTTGCAAGAAAGTTATGTTACTAGTCAATTACCAGATTCTGAATTACAACTTGTAACAACTTTAGATTTAGCAGTTATGAGTTTATTAAGTGATAAGGTAGATGCTTTTGCATGTAGTTGTGATCAAATGGAAGCATATGAAAAAAATTATACTGATATTAAAATGAGTGCAGTACAATTTGATACTACCGTTGAAGATAGCTATAGTGGTAATGTTATTCTTATTCAAAAAGGACAAGAAGATTTATTAGCGCAAATTAATGAAATCATTACGGAAGTAAATGAAAGTGGTATATATCAAACATGGAGTGATGATGCTAAGGCTTTAGCATCAGAAATGGGATTGGAGTTTGAAGAATAATTATGGGTAGTTCACAAACAATATTAGAAGTATTTATTAATAACTTTCCTCTATTTATGCAAGGATTGATGGGGACTTTACAATTAGCTTTTATTACCGTATTATTTGGTACTATTTTTGGTTCGGTAATTGCTTTTGCTAGAATGTCTAAATTTAAGCTAATTAATTTTATCGTTCAAGCATATGTAGAAATTATTCGTGGTACACCAATTTTAGTACAATTATATATTTTCTATTTATTTTTACCTATGGCTTTTAGTGCCTTAAGTAATGTTAGTGAATATTGGTTTGTTGTAGGTGCTTTGATTATGAATAGTAGTGCCTATGTTTCAGAAATTATTAGAGCGGGAATTCAAGGGGTTGACCGTGGTCAGATGGAAGCTGCTAGATCCCTTGGTATGTCGCTTAAAAATACGATGTTGCGTATTATTTTACCTCAAGCTGTAAAAAATATTCTACCTGCTTTAGGTAATGAATTTATCATGATGATTAAAGAGACTTCTTTGGCTTCGGTATTTTTCATTAATGAATTAATGTGTACTCAAAAGATTTTACAGAGTTCACAATATTTGGTTTGGCAACCATTATTCATTGTGGCAGCTATTTACTTTGTAGTGACTTATGCCTTAAATCAATTGGTTAAATTATTAGAAAGAAGGTTGAGTGTTAGTGACTAAAGATATTATCATTCAAGTAGAAGATTTAGTTAAAGATTTTGGTGATTTACATGTACTTAAGGGTATTAATGAAGTAATTCATCAAGGGGAAGTAGTTAGTATCATTGGTCCTAGTGGCTCAGGCAAATCTACTTTTATTCGTTGCTTAAATTTATTGGAAAAACCTACGAGCGGAAAGATTATCGTTGAAGGGGTTGATATCAATAGTAAGGGTGTTAATCTTGATCTTCATCGTCAAAAAATAGGTATGGTCTTTCAACATTTCAATGTGTTTCCTCATTTGACAGTTTTGCAAAATATAACTATTGCGCCAACTTTGGAAAAGAAAATTAGTAAAGAAGAAGCTAATAAAAAGGCTATAGAATTATTAAAAATGGTTGGCTTAGAAGATAAAAAGGATGAATATCCACGTAAATTATCTGGTGGACAAAAACAAAGATTAGCTATTGTTAGAGCCCTAGCAATGGAACCAGATGTGATGTTATTTGATGAACCTACTAGTGCTTTAGATCCTGAAATGGTTAAAGAAGTATTAAATGTTATAAAGAAACTAGCGGATGATGGTATGACTTGTGTTATTGTTACCCATGAAATGGCATTTGCTAAGTCAATTAGTGACCGTGTTATATTTATGGATGATGGTATAATTCAAGAAAGTGGTACGCCACAACAAATTTTTGAAAATCCTCAAAATCCAAGAACAATAGAATTTTTAAGTAAGGTATTGTAATATGAAAACTACATTTAAATATGATTATTATTATGATTATGAGACAATCAGAAAAAATTGCCAATATTTTGTAAGTAACTATCCTGAATTGGCAAAGATGGAAGTTCTTTATACGACTTCTAAAGATAGGGATATAATCGCTCTTACGCTTACTAATTTTAATAAAGGCAATGAACTAGCGAAACCTGCAATCTATATAGATGCGAATACGCATGCTGGGGAAGTTTGTGGAAGCATGGTAGCGATGCATACTTTGGATTATCTATTGACTAACTATTATGAAGATGCAAAGATTGCAAAAATGTTAGATGAATATACTTTTTATATCATTCCTAGAATTTCCGTGGATGGTAGTGAAGTATATTTAAAGAGTGCTTATAGATTAAGAAGCGTGGATAGAGATTATCTTAAAGAGAATGTAGGTATATATCAAGAAGATATCGATGGTGATAATTGCATTCGCATGATGCGTGTTAAAAATCCTTTGGGAAAATGGAAGAAAGATCCAACTCATGAATTAGCAATGATTCATCGTGAACCAGATGATGTTGAGGGCGAATTCTATGATGTTTTTATTGAAGGGATGATGGAAGGTGGACCACTTGATGATTTGTTTGAACAAAAAAATCGTTGGGGTTTAGATTTTAATCGTAATTATCCTTTTGGTTGGTTTGGTGAACATCGTCAAAAGGGTTCTGGTCCTTATCCACTTAGTAATCCAGAAAATAAGGCTGTTGTTGATTTTGTCTTAGCTCATCCTAATATTGGTGTAGTTTTGACTCATCATACTTGTGGAGGGGTCTTATTATATCCTCCTGGTACCAAGTCAGAAAAATTGGCTGATAAAGATGATATGAAAATGTTTAAAGAAATTGGGGCAATGTGTACTAAAGAAATGGATTATCCTTGTATCAATGTCTTTGATAATTTTAACGATGATCAAGAATTTTATCCTTCAGGGGCATTTGATGATTGGTGTTATCAGGAACAAGGTATCTTAGCTTATACCATGGAACTATGGGATTTGCGTAAAAGATGTGGCAAAAGTATAAATTGGTATGATAATAGCGAAGAAACACCTAGTCAAAAATTAGAAGTTTTTAAAGCTATGGTTGATTATGCGATAAAAGAGAATTTAGATGTTTTAAAGCCTTGGACCAAAGTTAGTCATCCACAATTTAAAGAGGTAGAAATTGGAGGAATAGCTTCTAAGTTTTTCTATCAAAATCCACCTACTAAATTTTTGTGGCAAGAAGTTGAAAATGGTACTAGATTTACTTTGCGTTATGCTTTAAGTTTACCTAAATTGACAATTTTAAATCATGAAGTTATTAAACTTGGCGAAGATACTTATAAAGTAGATGTAGAAATTGCGAATAAAGGTTACTTACCTACTTATATTAGTAATGAAGCTAAAAAACTTAATAAAGTAGAGCCTATTAGAGTTAGTATTTTAAATTGTGAAACCTTTGATGAAAATATTAAACAAATTGATGGTTTATCTGGTTATGCTTTAACCGATAGTGATTATAATTATTATAGTAATATTAATACTTCTGGTCATAATATGCTTAAAACTAAGGTTAGCTTTATTATTAAGACTAAAGCCTTGGATGTTAAAGTATTAGCTTTTGCTCAAAAAGCGGGAAAAGCAGAAATAGTTATTACCTTACCTAGATAATATGAAAAATAAAATTTTAGAACCAATTAAATTTGTTGATATAAAAGAAAGTTCTCTATATGATAAAGTCTTAGAAAAAGATATTATAGAGGCTAGTAATGTTAATTATTATGGATGTAAATTTATAAGTTGTAATTTTAGTTTACAAAAATTTATTAAATGTGATTTTGTAGATTGTATTTTTGAAGGTTGTAAATTTAATAATACAGAATTAAATAATGTATATTTAAAAAATTGTACATTTAATGCTTGTCAAGCCGTAGGAATTATTATTGATAATAATTATGGTGATAAAGTTAGCTTTGAGGAATGCTTATTAAATTATTTAAGTATGGGCAATAGTAAATTTAAATATTTACAATTTAAAAATTGTGAAATAAATGATGCGATATTTAATGAAAGTATCTTAAATGGGGCTAAATTAATATTGTGTCATTTAGGTAATACCAATATCATGCATTGTGAAATGAATAATTGTGATATATCTACTAGTGATATTACTGAGATAAAGATTAGCCAGGACTGTCTTAAGGGATTGTTGGTTAGTGAGAATCAAGCTTTAAATTTAGTTAGTTTATTAGGTTTAAAAGTTAAAAGATAGTGTTTCACAAAATTTTCATGTTTTAAACATGTTAATTACACAATTGTTTTATAGAATATTATTGTCAGTAGATGACTTTATATTTTCTTTCCTAATCCTTTAAAAAAAGCTCGTTGAGCTTTTTTTATTTTTAAACTTCACAAAAATTTCACTAAGATATCATATTATGCTCACAGAAGTTTATTATAATATAATCGTCAAACAAGGATAGTGTTTGAACAATAATTTCTTTCCCCCGTTTTATTAATATTTAAGATAAGCTCGATAGAGCTTTTTCTTTTACAACAACCCTTTATTGTCTATTTTAATATTTAATATATTTAGCTATAATAAACTTGAAAAGGGGCGTTGTATGTTTTTAAGATCAATTATATTATTTTGTGGTTTATCGATGGATAGCTGCATAGAAATAATGGAAAAGGGAGCAACCCTAAAAAAAGTTAGTTGGAAAGAAAATATCCTTTATCCTTTAATATTTGCTTCAATAAATTTATTATTATTGTTGATAGGTTATTTTTTAGTATATGTATTAACTGGAATAATAGCTATTAGTGCAGTATATATTATAGCTATTGTCATTTTAATATGTGAGGGTGTTTACTTTCTAAAAAAAGGGACAGTTAAACGAGAATTTATTGAGAAGCTAGATAATAATTTTAATAATATAGCTTGTTTAAAAAAGGCAATAC
>CASEWY010000207.1 GCA_949291625.1 uncultured Bacillota bacterium | reverse complement strand
ATTAAATAAAAGTCGGTATTGCCATAACTAAAACTAACTTGTTTACTATAGATAGTTATGCCTCTTTTTCTTTCTTGATTATCATAGTCTAAAAAAGTATTACCATTATCTACTCTACCCAAGTTTCTTATCTTTTTACTTAGATATAATATACTTTCTGTTAAGGTCGTTTTCCCAGCATCAACATGAGCTAACATACCTATCGTAATTTTCTTTTTTATCATTTTTTATCCTTTGTTTTTATCATATAAAATCTTCATGCCCTTAAAAGCAATATCCGGATCAAATTCATCGATCATATCAGTAGCTTTATAGATAACCCTACCTAAACCACCTGTCGCAATCACATAAATATCATCTTCTTTTATTTCCTTTTTTAATTGTTTGATGATATATTCAACATGCCCAATATAACCATATACTACCCCTGCTTGCATACCATCAATAGTATTAGTAGCTAAGATACTAGCAGGTTTTTTAATTTCTATTTCTGGCAATTTTGCAGTTTGTCCATATAATGCTTGAGCCCCAATTTCTAAACCTGGACTAATAATAGTATATTTAAAATTACCATCTTTACTAACATAATCAAAAGTAGTAGCTGTTCCAAAATCTATTACAATACAAGCTTTTTTCAAAACATGATGCGCATAAGCAACATTAACAATACGATCAGCCCCAACTTCTTTAGCATTATCATGGCTAATTTTAATTCCCGTCTTAACACCTGGACCAATAATAATAGGCTCCTTATCTAGATATTTACGAATACAATTAGTCAAAGAATACATAACTTTAGGAACAACGCTAGAAATAATAACATCATCAATATCTTCTTTTTGAATCTTACTTTGTTGTAATAAAATACTCATGCAAATGCCATATTCATCGGAAGTCCTAGGAGTCTTAGTAGTTAATCTAAAATTACCTAAGATTTTTTTATCATCCAAAACAGCCATACAAATATGGGTATTTCCAACATCAATAGCTAACAACATTTTATTTCCCTCTCACATTTTTCTAATACGATTCTAGCAATATTTTCTTTGCTCATTTTTGGCAACTTCTCAATATTATCTTTTCCAATAATATATACTTCGTTATCATCCATATTAAAGCCCTTATTATCATTACTAATGGTATTTGCAATAATATAATCACAATTTTTACTAATTAATTTTTGCTTAGCATTTTCTAATAAATCAATAGTCTCCATAGCATAACCCACTAAAATTTGTCCAGGACGTTTATTTTGCCCTAAATATTTTAAGATATCTTGCGTAGGTTTTAAGTTTAATACTAATTCTTGATTATTTTTCTTAATCTTATTTTCAGCTTTATCACAAGTAAAATCCGCAACAGCTGCACTCATAACAACCATATCTGCATCCATACTATTAGCTATAATATATTCAAACATATCTAAAGCACTAGTCACTTTAATTGTTTTAATAAAAGGTAAATCTTCAAAAGCATTTTCCCCAGTAACTAAAGTAACATCATAACCTAAATTATAAGCAACCTTAGCCCATTGTCTTCCCGTTTTACCACTTGAAGGATTAGTGATATATCTAATTGGATCTAGATATTCTTTGGTAGCTCCGGTAGATATCAAAATCTTTTTATTATTAGATTTTTTACTACCAACCATCATCTCAATCGCATCTACGATTGTTTGCACACTAGCTAAACGCCCTTTACCTACATCTCCACACGCTAAAAAACCACTAGCACTTTCTAATATCTTCATGCCATAATTTTGACACTTTTTAATATTATCTTGAGTAATAGGATTGTTTAACATGCGCGTATTCATAGCAGGACAGATTAATTTTGGACAATCACAAGCTAAAAAAGTTGTTGTAAGCATATCATCAGCTATACCATTTGCCACTTTTGCTAAAACATTTGCGCTACAAGGTAAAATAGCAAATAAATCCGCTTTAGCAGATAAAGAAATATGCTTAACATTATATTCAAAATTACGATCAAAAGTATCGACACTAACTCTATTTGCACTCAAAGTTTCAAAAGTCAAAGGCGATACAAATTCCGTAGCATTCTTTGTCATAATCACATGCACTTCATAATCTTTTTTTCTTAAAGAACTTACTACATCACACGCTTTATAAGCTGCAATACCACCAGTAACTCCTATGATAATACATTTACCCATTAAAACCACTCCTTGCCATAATTCTATTTAAAGGTTTATACATTATCGAAATTATTAAAGAAGCAATGATTGCTTCACACAAACCATTTGTCAATAAAACACTAATCAAAACTAATAATAACCCTTGGGTACCAATCGCTGTCGCATAAGCATCCCCAAAGAAAATATAAATACCTAATAATACTAAAAATGTATGAATAATGGTAATTAAGCTAGCATTTAACCCATTAGGAAGCGATAATTCATGGAATTTACCACTAAGATATCCCAATAATATCCTAGGAACAAAGCAAATTAATAAACTAAAAAAATTACCTGATCCATAAAAAGGAGAAAATACAAAAGAAGTAATGGTAGGTGTAAAAGTAGCAGATAATAAACTACAACAACCAAAAACAAAGCCCAAAATCATTCCTTCTTTTTTTCCCATCAATATTCCCACTAAAATAACAGGAATATGCAAAGTAGTAGCCCGCAAAGCACCAATCGGTACAAATCCTAAAGGCGTATTAGCCAATACCAACTCAATTGCCACAAAAAAAGCTAATAAAACAAATCTTTTTAATTTCATTTTTTCCCTTCCTGTCGTTCATTAAAGATACAACGTTCGAATATACATAAGCGCTTATAATAAAGGATAAAAGCAATAGTCTTTTTCCTTAAAGCTATTTAATTATATACTATTTTTAAATAACAACCAATAAATTCAATTATAAGAATTATAAAAAGCTAAATTATAGCAAATTCTAAAAAACAGAAGTATAATGAAAAAGTATGGAGGAATAAAATATGGCAAAAATAGATATTATTTCTGGATTTTTAGGTGCTGGTAAAACCACTCTTATCAAAAAATTATTAAATGAATGTTTACAAGATGAAAAAGTAGTTTTAATAGAAAATGAATTTGGTGAAATTGGCGTAGATGGTG
>CASEWY010000206.1 GCA_949291625.1 uncultured Bacillota bacterium | reverse complement strand
TATTCTATCGAGCTTTACCTAGTGTTCCATATATTATGGAAGAATTTATCAATGGTCTAATCGTATCTTATGATGGTATCTGTGATGAAAATAGTAAAGTTATTTTTGAAACTTCACATGTTTTCCCTACACCTATCATGGATATTGTAAATAATGTTGATGAATGTTATTACTATTCAGTTCGTAAAATTCCTGAAGATTTACAAAAGATTGGAAAAGCTGTTATCGCTTCATTTAAACCTAGAGCGCGCTTTTTCCATTGCGAATATTTCCGCCTATTAGAAGACAAAGAAGGTCTAGCTAAAAAAGGCGAAATCTTAGGACTAGAAGTAAATATGCGTCCTCCTGGAGGCTATACTCCTGATATGATGAATTTTGCGAATGATATAGATGTATATGCAATATATGCCCAAATGGTCATGGGACATGTATTGCCATATAATATGAGTCGTCCATATTTTTGCGCTTATGTAGGTAGACGCAATGGCTTCAATTATAAAAATTCCGAAGCTAAGATTCTAGCTCGCTATGAAGGCAAGATTTGTATGCACGAAAATATGCCAGATATCGTAAGTGCCGCTATGGGCAATGATATGTATACCGCAAGATTTAAAACGGAAAAAGAAGTACATAGCTTCATTGAATATTGCACTGCCAAGAAAGGATAGCATATGAAAATTGAATATTTTAAAACCTACAGTAGCCATTTAGATCGTGAAATGGAATTCAAGGTCTATGGTCATTGTGGTAAACCAATGTTAGTATTCCCCTGTCAAGATGGACGCTTCTTTGATTATGAAGATCAAAAAATGATTGAAACCATCGCTAAATTCATTGACAGTGGAAGACTACAAGTATTCTGCGTAGATTCTATTGATAAAGAAAGTTGGTCTTCAACTACTATCGATAATCGTACACGCATGGAAAATCATGAAAGATATTATAATTATATCGTTGAAGAATTAGTTCCATATATCTTTCATATCAATGAAAAAGCTAATATGGGCAAACGTTATGAAGGTATTATTACTAATGGTTGTTCAATGGGTGCTAGTCATGCTTTAAATTTCTTTCTACGCCGTCCTGATATCTTTAGTGGCACCATTGCCCTAAGTGGCTGTTATGATATGCGCTTCTTCTTTCCTGATGGCTATATGGATGATTTATTATATATCAACAATCCTGTAAGTTATATTGAAGGAATGAGCTATGACCATCCTTATGTTCAAATGTATCGCGAACGTAAGATTATTATCTGCGTTGGTCAAGGAGCTTGGGAACATCCAATGATTGAAGATACCGCAAGAATCAAAGAATTATTTGATTATAAAGATATCCATGCTTGGATTGATTTTTGGGGACATGATGTTGCCCATGATTGGCCATGGTGGAAAAAACAAATGGTATATTATTTAGAATATATGTGCTAACAACCTGTAATAACAGGTTGTTTTATCGAAAGGAGCAATCATGTTAAAAAGATTTATTCAATATTATAAACCACATTTAAAAATGTTTACCCTAGATATGCTATCATCCCTAGCCATATCTATAATCGGGATGATATATCCTATCATCACCAGAGAAATGCTAAATAATGTAATTCCTAATAGGCAAATAAAAATGATTTACATCTTAGGAATAACTTTATTTGTATTATATTTTATTCGCATGCTTTTAAGATATTTCGTGCAATATTATGGCCATGTCATCGGCGTTAAGATGCAAGCCGCTATGCGCAAAGACATGTTTAACAAATTACAACGTTTGCCATATGAATATTATGATAATCATGAAACAGGAAAAATAATGTCAAGAATGACCAATGATTTAATGGACATAAGCGAACTAGCCCACCATGGTCCCGAAAACTTTTTTATTTCGGGCGTAATGATTATCGGCTCTTTCATTTATCTATCTACGATTAATTTATCTTTAACCTTAATCATTTTCACATGCGTACCTTTTTTAGTTATCATCTCCTTAGTAATGCGTAAAAAAATGCGCATCGCTTTTATGGAAAGTAGAAAAAGTATCGCTATTATCAATGCAGCCTTAGAAAATAGTATCGGTGGTATTAGAATAACTAAAGCCTTTACTAATAGTAAAAAAGAATTAGAAAAATTTGAAGTAGGCAATAAAAGCTTTGTCGAAAATCGTAAAAAAGCCTATAAAGCCATGGGTCAATTTCATTCTTCTACCCAATTTATTACCGATGTATTTAATGTAATTGTCTTAATTGCTGGAGGTATTTTCCTTTATAATGGCCAAATTACTTTTGGTGATTATTCAACCTTTATCGTTTCTATCAATCTTTTCATTACCCCAGTTACTACTTTAATTCAATTTATGGAACAATATCAAAATGGCGTAACTGGCTTTGAAAGATTTTTAGAAATAATGGACCAAAAAGAGGAACAAGAACCAACTAATCCTCAAGAATTACACAATCCTAAAGGTGAAATAGTATTTAAAGATGTTTCCTTTAAATATAATGATTCTAAACAAATCATCAATAATATAAATTTCAAGATTAAACCAGGCGAAAAATTAGCGCTAGTAGGACCAAGTGGTGGAGGAAAGACAACTATTTGTCATCTACTTCCTAATTTCTATCATGTAACTAGTGGAGAAATATTAATAGATGGTATTAATATCAATAATTTATCTTTAGATTCTTTGCGTAAAAATATTGGTATTGTACAACAAGATGTATTCTTATTTACTGGTACCTTCTATGAAAATATTTTATATGGAAGATTAGATGCAACCTTTGAAGAAGTAGTTGAAGC
>CASEWY010000205.1 GCA_949291625.1 uncultured Bacillota bacterium | reverse complement strand
TGTTGGAACTTCATCAGCTCTTTGGTTTTCATAAATATATAATAAAGCATCATTAGTGGTCTTAACTTTATCAGCTTGTAAAGTATTGATAATTTCTTCATAATTACCAAAAATTGCTGTATAAAGCATCATATATAAATTCAAGAATTCGCGAGGTTCACCATCAACTACAACATCATCAAAAGCTTCTAATCCTAAACTAGACAAGAATTTCTTAATATCATTAGTTGAAAAAGCATCTTCGCCTTTTTCTAAGTTTAAGCTTAAACCAATAGCTTTAAATAGAATAGTACTTAAAATTTTACGTTTTCTATCAATAGAAACATTAATTAAACGACCTAAAGCCACCTTCTTAGAATCAGACATTAATTCCAACCAAGTACCACGGCTAGGAATCAATTCAGAAGTATAAGTATCACGGCCTGTCTTATCTTCAGAAATAATATCAAAATAAGCACCTGGAGATCTAACAATTTGTGATACGATAACACGTTCAGCACCATTGATAATAAAGGTACCAGTATCGGTCATAATTGGGAATTCTCCTAAGAATACATCTTCCCACTTAGAATATACTTCACCAGTTTCGGTATCATACATTTCTAATTCCATTTTAGCTTTTAAAGGCGCTGCATAATTAGTTTGACGATATTTAGATTCATTAATATCATATTTTGGTTCACCAAATTCATAATCCAAGAACTTTAAATGAATATTTTCATTAAAGTTAGTAATCGGATAGATATCTTCGAATACTTCACGGATACCCTCTTTCATGAACCATTCAAATGAAGCTGTTTGAATTTCTACTAAATCAGGTAATTCCAATTCACCGCTTACTTTAGAGTAGTCTCTTCTAGTAGCTTTATTACCTAGCTGTACGACGCGGTATGACTGTTTTTTATTCATGAATGCCTTCCTTTCTTCATTCAAATAACGCCTAAAAAGGGCAAAAATACCCTTGATATTTAGACTATTAGCAATTTATTATATTATCAAAGCATTGTCAACTTGTCAACTTTTTTAGCTTTTAATATAAAATATCCTTTTTCTTTTCTAATTGTTTCACAATTACCAAAAACTTCATTAATTTTCACAATTGCACTTTTAGCACCCTGGGCTTTTCTAATAACCACCCATAAGCACCCTTCATCTTCTAGATGGGTATAAGCTTCCTCAAACATTTGATATATAACAACCTTACCAGCCCTAATTGGTGGATTAGTTACTATATGGTTAAATTTACCATAAACATTTTCATAAATGTTACTAACAAAGCAATTACCTTCAACATCATTTAATGGATAATTAAGCTTTGCTAGTTCAACTGCTCGCGGATTAATATCAACACTAGTCAAATCACATAAATTAAATAAACGCTTTAAGACAATGCCAACAACCCCATATCCACATCCAAGATCTAAAACTTTTCCTTTAAGCTCTTGATTTTTTAAAGTATCAAGCAAGACCCAAGTACCAAAGTCAACTTCGGTTTTGCTAAATACACCATTATCCGTAATAAAGGAAAAATTAATGCCCGAAAACCGGAAAGAAATTTCCTTCCGGTTTTGTGCTAGATTCGTATTATCCGTATAATAATGACTCATATTTATAATCCTTTTCTAGGGGCAAAAAGCCGAAATCAAATTTCGGCCTCTTAAATACTAAATTCGACTAAATTCTTATTTGAATTCAACGCTTGCACCAGCATCCATAAGCTTTTTCTTAATAGCTTCAGCTTCTTCAGTAGGTACATTTTCTTTGATAACTGATGGACATTTGTCAACTAAGCCCTTAGCATCTACTAAGCCTAAGCCAGTGATTTCTCTAACAACTTTGATAACGCCAACTTTGCTATCACCAGGTGCAGTTAATACAACATTAACGCTTGTAGGACCCTTAGCAGCTTCTTCTTCAACTGGAGCAGCTACAGCTACAGGAGCAGCAGCAGTAACACCAAATTTTTCTTCGATAGCTTTTACTAAGTCATTCAATTCAAGAATAGTAGCTTCTTCTAAATAAGATAGAATATCTTCATGTGATAATTTTGCCATTTCTATTTTCCTCCTAATTATTCACTTGCTGCTTCAGTTGCAGCTTCTTGGCTAGCTTCTGCTGTTTCAGCAGCAGCTTCAGTAGTGCTTGCTACATTGAAAGTTCCATCTTCTTTTGCATCGGCAACAGCCTTAACAACACAAGCGAAACTTCTTACAGGTGATTGTAAGCAGCTTAGTAACATGCTTAACATACCTTCTCTGTTTGGCAAGCTTGATAATTCTTTGATAGTGTCAACGCCAACAACTTTACCTTCAACGACACCACCCTTTAAAACTAATGCATCATGTTTTTTAGCAAACTTTGCTAAGATACGGCTAGGCGCAACTGCATCACTAGAGAATGCAACAGCGTTTGGCCCAACTAAATGTTCCGTAAGTTCATCAAATCCAGCAGCCTGTGCAGCACGGGTAGTAATTGAATT
>CASEWY010000204.1 GCA_949291625.1 uncultured Bacillota bacterium | reverse complement strand
GAAGCTGTTCCTGCAATGTCTTGTTTTGCTCCTTCAGCTCGGTTAAGTTCGCTTCTAATTGCGTCAGTTGACTCTCCGTTATCGTATAAGTCTTTTCTGTCGCTCCACAGACTGCACACATACAAGACCACAATAATAATACCGCCAATAATAATATATTTATATTTTTTAATCTTACTAAGCACATCATTCAAGTGTGTTCACTTTCATTTCTTCAATACAAGGATTTAATGCTCTAAGCCCTGTAAAATAAAGTACATCGCCCTGCATAAAGCAAAATTCAGGTATATTATCCAATAATACCTGATTAGGATTTTTAGATGTTTCAAAGATGTCTTTAATCTTTGCTTTTGTAATACCTTCAATTGGTTCTTTACTTACAAGTTTAATAGTTTTAATCATGATAAACACTCCTTCATTTTGTAACTTCCGCATTATTTAATAATTGAATTATCTCATTGATTTTATTTTTTATTACATCTAGCGTGAGCATATCTCCGCTTTCTATAATTTGATTTATTTGAGGTTGTTGTATTATACCTACATGGTTTGTAGTTAAGAGTAAATTTGTTACCTCTTTAGACAAATTACTCAATATAATAGTGTTTTCAGCTATCTTTTCCGAATTTATAGCATTATTAACCAGCTTTTCTGTAGTTATTGATAAATCTTTTATCATGCTTGTTTCAATTTTGTCATCAGCTAATAGCTTATCAACTACTTCTTTTGCAAGCTTAATTAAGGTAACAGCACCATCAACAATTTTTTCTGTACTTACAGAATTATCGTTTGGAATATTTCCTTCAGCTACTTTTAGCTTAGTTATCTCCCACCATGCTTTTAAATACTGCTCTTTCCGCCAAAAAGGTTTAGAAAATGGCTTATAATCTTTACTAGCCATTGCCATTACTATTGAATATAAATATTGTTCTTCTAAATCTGTTGTCGGTTTTGGCAAATTATATATTATATCCTGGTAATCATTCGTAGTAGACATTACAGTCAAGCCTCATATCCCCAATTCGTTCACCATCGGTATATTGCCATATACGACAAATACGATTAGGATTTTCCATAGCAAAACTATTTTCCGTATAATATTGAGCTACCCAAATAGGTACATAAGCAGGTAATGCTTTTAAGTCTATAATATTTGTGAGCCAATTATAAGAACTATATAAGCCTACATAGTTATACCCTTTATCCAATAATGTGCTGATAAAATTAGCAATAGGATAAACTACGTTTAAGTATCCGTCTAACATATCTTTATCTTCAGCATCATACCAAATGCCAAGTTCAGGATTTTTCCCATTAAGATATGTCTTAATCTGTTTATCAACCCAATTAGCTTCTGCTACAGCTTCACGAATAAATGACGCATGACTATAATAATAAACGCCATAGCGTAATCCATACGCTACAGCGTTATTTACATGTTCTATAAACTTTTCATCTAAACTATAATGTTCTCCTATTTTTAGAATAACTCCTTCAATTCCAGCATCTTTTACTGCCTGCCAATCGATCCATTCTTGCCAAGCAGAAATATCAATTACTTTCATCGTTAATCACCGCCAAATCAATACCTAGAATATTTGCTTCTTCTTTTAAAGTTCCTAAATATTCTTTAAGATGAATAAGTCTTTTATTTAATAGCTCATAGCTACAATTAGGCTTAAAATCTAAAGAACATTGCTTATATTTTTCTAAAACCTTATGCAGTTTATTAGCTCTAATATCCGCTTGAAAATATTCCGCTAATAATCTTTCTTTATAGTTTTTACTGGTCATTAGATTTATTGTATCTTTTAATTCCATGATTATTTATCACTTC
>CASEWY010000203.1 GCA_949291625.1 uncultured Bacillota bacterium | reverse complement strand
CCATGCATTGTTTCTGATGTAAGAGGCAATCATGATTTAATTGATTCTAAAGGTGGATTTGTTGTTTCTAATAATGAAGAAGAATATATAGCCGCAATTAAATCACTAGCTACTTCTAGTGAATTACGTAAAGCACAAGGTGAATATAATAAGAAAGCAGTTAAAAAATATGATATTAAAAATATCCTACCATTAATGGAGGATATCTACTTTAACAAATAACAATTCATTTCTTAGCAAGTTTATAACTTTCATCAAGTCGTTTACATATCTCATTATCTGGTACACCATCATCTAGCACTATGGTGTACCAACTTTTTTTGTTCATATGCCAACCAGGATAATAATGTTCATTTTGAAGTACTTCTTCCATTTTATCTTGTTGTATGCGTAAATCAATTACTTCAGCAAACTCATCACAATTCATTCCTAGTTTATTTCTTTGTACAGTTAATATTGCGCCATACCATTTTCTATTATCTTTTCTACGCCATATTGCATTATCTGGAAATTTATCCCATAGAAATTCCAACTCATCACCATAAGTATTACGAACATAATCAATCAACATATTTGCCTGATTACTTTTAAATATTGTTAATTCAAAACAATTCTCAGCAATCTCAATTAAAACTTCTTCTATAGCACTACGCACTTCCCCAACAAAAGTTCCCGAAGCATTTGTTTTATAAAGTATATAGGGATCATTTGTCCCATTTTCCAATAAATCAGTATCAACATTACCATTTTTATCTATTTTGACTTTTAAAGAAAATTCGCCATCCATAACATCACGTTCATAAATCCAATCTCCATGATTTACAAAACCAAATGATACTAATTTTTTTATATTCAATTTTTTTCTTCGAAATATATCCTCAAACATCTAGTTCACCTCTTACTTAAAAAAACAGTATAGCATTAAACTATACTGCAATATTTTATTTATCACTAGAAGGCAAATAATAAATATTTTCTCCATCTTTAGTTAACATATAATTACTACGGGCATAACTTTGCACATAATCAGGATCTTCTAGTTTATCTCTTTGACTTACCAGATATGTATTTTCATCTGTAACTTCTTGTAATTTATCTTCAGCTTGCGATACACTTTGTTTTAATTGAGCTGTAGTATATATTTCTCTGAATGAAAGATAAAACAAATATGCAGATATACCAATGATAGTTAAACAAAATAATTTAACTACAGGAGTTAATTTTTTCTTTTTCTTTTTAATAACTTTCTTTTGTTGTGTCACTTTCATCACCTACACATATTATATACTAAATTTTGTTTCACAGCAAAATATAAGAAAAACAGTCCTTCAAAACCGAAAGACTGTCTTAAAAATTTATTTATAACTTTATTATTGATTGTCAGCATTAATTGCTTGAGCAGCAGTACGTCCAGAAACGATAATTTCAACGATTGCATTACCACCTAAACGGTTACCACCATGAATACCACCAGTAATTTCACCAGCAGCATATAAACCTTCAATAATATTTCCATCTGCATCAAGTACATGACGTTCAGTGTCAACAACTAAACCACCCATTGTATGGTGAGTAGATGGAGCCATGAAACGCATACGAACTGTACCAATTTCATAAGTAGAAGGATCATAAGAACCATCTTCATTTTGTGTTGCTGTGCCAATTAAACTACGATAACCAGCTTTTGGAACATCAATTTCATCAGTAACTCCCATTACATAATTATCATAAGATGTAATTGCTTCTGTCAATTGATCAGCTGAAATTTCGATGCCATTTTCTGCTAAAATAGCTGATAATTCTTCAGGAGTGCCAAAATACATACGTCCTTCAACCGTTTGGCTAGATCCATCATACATTGTTAATCCAGGAATTACTGCAGAAGGATTAGATAATTCAACGAATACGCCTTTTACGCCATTCATTTCAATACCATTTTCAAATGCTTGTTCACTTAATACGTCACGTTCACTTGTTTCATCAACATAACGCACACCAGTTGTTGGGTTCAAGTAGATAGCATCTTCGCCACCACCAAATGCCAAGTTACCACCATCAACCCAGCCTAATGGCATCAATTGAGTGAATTCCATACCAGTAACATCAGCACCAACTTCTTCTGCCATACGGATACCATCACCTTGCATAGAGTTACGGTTAGTTGTACCAATTGAATCTGTTAAATATTCACTACTCCAATAATCATTAGTTTCTAATACTTCACTAATATTAGCAGCAAATCCACCAGTAGCCAAGATAACACCTTTAGTTGCATGTGCAGTTACAGGGGTACCATCATACATAGTTGCATTAACACCAGTTACTCGACCATTTTCGTCAGTAATTAAGCTTTCTGCTGTAGTACGCATCATAATCTTATTAGCTTCATTAGCACTGATTAATTCTGTATATGGTGCCATGAAGTAAACACCCCAGTTACCAGTATATGTTTCGCCATCAATAACAGATTGTAATTGACGATTTTCACGTTGCCATAAAGCACCAATTAAAGTAGATTGAGCAGCATTATCAAATTCAGCACCCATAGATTCAAGCCAAGGTTTTACTTCTTGCCCATCAGTAATGAATTGGCTAACTAAATCATAGTCTCCATATACCCATTCAGTATGTTCAGCATTTGGTCTTAAACCACCATAATAAGTTTGGAAAATATGCAAATTAACAGTAGAGAATAATGTTAATTGATTTTCATTAACACCAGCCTCTAATTGAGGTTCAGCCCAATCTAGATAAGCTTGAATTTCTTGTTTTAAAGCTTGTAATGTAGGTAGATA
>CASEWY010000202.1 GCA_949291625.1 uncultured Bacillota bacterium | reverse complement strand
CTTCAGTAGTTGATGGAGCTTCAGTTTCTTCAGTAGTTGTTGTAGTTGTACTAGATGAACAACCACTCAATACTAATAAAGAAGCCATTAATAATGCCATTAGCTTTTTCATTTTATATTTTCCTCCGTTTTCAGGTATATCATATAATAAATTATATTTTTCACAATATAATTATTAGTTTACATTTTATAAAATTCATAACTAATGTTATAATTATTCTATGAAAATCAATAAAATTCTTATACCTGATAACATTTCCAAAACGATGTTACAATTTGAAATAATCCCTATATCTTATTATCTTTACGAAAATCATCAAGCGCAAAGCACTTTTATTACGTCTATTTATACTTATCGTTTGGCAATTGTTACTAGTGGGAAGTATGCGGTAGAAACTAAAGGCTTTCAATTTACTATTGAAAAAGGTGATATCTTATTAGTTCCACCTTTTAATGCCTATAGTATTAAATGTATTAGTGAAATAGCTACCTGCTATATTTTAAATTTTAATATAAAATTTCATGCAAAAGACAAAAATAAACTAAATTTAGTTGAAGAAAAAAATATTATAAAATTTGATAATTTATTAAATGATAATATACTTGCTTTTCTAAATAGAGCTTACAATATGATGACCAATAATGAATATGGTCACTATTATTTCATTAAGATAGCCATAGAAAAATTATTTATTCTTTGTGAAGGATCTTATCTAACAAATAATAATATTGAACAAAATATCGACAATCATTATACTAATCGCACCCAAGAATGCGTTATTGAATCCTTACGTTATATCGATAAGCATCTATCTGAAAATGTTAAGGTACAAGATATATGTAACTATCTAAATGTATCGCAATCTTATTTATATACATGCTTCAAAAAAGTTATGAAAATATCGGTATCTAAAGCTATTATTGCTTATAAATTAGATCGTTCTTTAGAAATGTTACAAGATAAAGATTTAAGAATTATAGATATTGCAAACAGTGTTGGATTTGATAATATTTATTACTTTTCTAACTCTTTTAAAAAATGCTTTGGTATTTCGCCTACTGCCTTTAGACAACATTATATGTAAAAGCGCTTGCTTTTATTTGTAAAGATTGCTATAATTATTAGGCAACGCGGGTGTGGCGAAATTGGCAGACGCACCTGACTTAGGATCAGACGCCGCAAGGCATGGGGGTTCAAGTCCCTTCACCCGCACCATTTGTAAATTAAGCCTTTATTTAAAGGCTTTTTTTATTGCATACGATAATGACCAAGCACTTTATAATTTTCTAATATATCTTCCTCATAATTTCTTTGCCAAGGACCGCTATGATGGATTATATATGGTATTCCTTCTCTATTTCTTCTATCAGATACTATACCTATATGATTATCTAAAATAACAATATCTCCACCTTGCCAATTAACTATATCATAGATATCAGTAGTTAATGCTTTTGCATTATGTTTAAAATATATTTCTAAATTTTTAACTCTACGAAAATCAATATTCTTATCGATAACATCTATATCATAATCATCAGGATATTTTTGAATATCTTCATTAACTAATTCTATTAAATCATATCCAGCACTTTTTAATGCAAAACCAACCACATCTGTACAAGTACCATAACCATCGTCAGGATAACCATTTTGATAATATTTACTTTTATATTTTGGTTTAGTATTTATATAATCTATTGCTCCATTTAAAATATCTAATTGATCATCAATACCATCATTATCTTCATCATTACCAATTTCAATTATTTCTATATCAACATCATATAAATTAGTTAATCGATGATTTGAAGTATTTTGATAACAAAAAAGGATAGAACAACCAATTAATAAAATTATAGTAATAATAAATCTTTTAATTTTCATACAAACGACATTATCCACTAATTATTTATATATTTCTTTTCTATGTCCAATCTCAATAGCTATTATTAGAAATTGATTATCATTAACCTCCACTAACAAACGATAATCACCTATTCGATAACGCCAAATTCCACTAAAATTAGCTGACAAAGGTTTTCCATGTATTCTTGGATTTTGACAATCTTTGAGATTTTTGCAAATCCATCTTTTTATCATTTTTTGTACTTGACGATCTAATTTTCTAAATGATTTATCAAATTTTTCAGTTGTTACAATACTATAAATCATAAATCCAATTCTTTCCAAAGTTCTTCAATTGGTCGAGTTTTTAAAGTATTTTTTTTCTTTTCATTTTGATATTCTTTGACAATCTTTAAATCATAATCATCTTCAAGTTTTTCAAAGACTATTCTTTTAATCATTGACGAAATATTGCAGCCATACAATTTAGAAGCATTATCAAGCATCTTTTTTTCATCATCATTAACTCTTATACTAACTACACTCACTTAAAATTCTCCTTTCAAATATCGTCATACATTTGCACTACAATTATATCATACATATGAAAATATCAATAATTAATAAATTCAATTTGATAAAAAAAGATCCATCTTTTACGATGAATCTTAAAAGTTATTATGATGTTTTTTGGCACATGTTTTAGCAAATGGGCAACCAACACACTTTGATCCTTGTTTCTTCTCTTTTACTATATATCCTATAGCAATCCCCAATATAAGAACTATTATTCCTAAAACAATTACATCAATCATAAATTTATTTTAAAGCATACTCCTTCGCAATATTTTGATTACCACGTTTAATCAAGTAAATAACAATTGCCACAAAGATAATTATTACGATTAAGCCTGGAATAAATCCTTGTCCTAAAGCACCAGTAGTAATTAATGTACCAATTTGATAAACCAAATAAGCAATAGTATATCCGGTTGCTAGTTGTAAGCAGATACCACCAAATAACCATTTTTTATCTTGCATTTCGGAATTCATTGCACCAATTGCAGCAAAGCATGGAGGTGTAAATAAGTTAAACATCAAATATGCTAAGGCAGCTACACTTGTTAAACCAAGTGTTGCAGCTACTTCATTTGCTCCACTCATTAATACTAATTCATCAACATTGATTAAATTAGTTAAACCATATACAACTGCTAGAGTACCAACAACATTTTCCTTAGCAATAAATCCTGTAATAGCAGCTGCTGCAAGTTGCCATACGCCAAATCCTAAAGGAATTAATAGAATAGCGAATGGTGAAGCGATACTTGCCAAAATTGAAGTACTTTCCATTCCTTCTTCAACTACTTGGAATTGCCAGTTAAATGTTTGCATGATTTGTACCGCTGCATTACATACTAAGATGATAGTACCAGCTTTAATTATATAAGCTTTAGCTCTAGAGAACATAGAGATTATAGCACGTTTTAAACTAGGCAATTTATATTCCGGAAGTTCCATGATAAAGAATGATTTACGATATTTTTGTCCAGTAATCTTCATTACTAGCCATGCACCTAAAAATACAAAGACAATACCAACAAAATACATCAAGGTACCTACCCAAGAAGCATTTTGGAAGAATACTCCTGCAAATAAAGCAATTACTGGAAGTTTAGCACCACAAGGCATAAATGGTGTCAACATCGCTGTTGTTCTTCTTTCACGCTCATTACGAATGGTACGACAAGCCATGATACCCGGAATCGCACAACCAGTACCAATTACCATTGGGATAATTGATTTACCAGATAGACCAACTCTTTTAAAGATTGGATCCATGATAACACTAACTCTAGCCATATATCCACAATCTTCCAATAGAGCAATTAAGAAATACATTACCATAACAAGTGGTAAGAAACCTACAACCGCACCAACACCACCGATGATACCATCTACTAATAAGGCTTGAACAATTGGTGATGCTCCTTCTACTAAAGTAGCTATATATGCTTGGAATTCTTCAATCCATGCTACTAAAGTATCTGCAAGCCATGGTCCAAAACTAGCTTGTGAAATATCAAATACAAGCCACATAATTAAAGCAAATAATGGAATACCAATCCATGTATTAGTAATAATTTTATCTATCTTATCTTGTTTATTAATTTCATTAGTCTTGATTTTACGTTTTTCTACTTTGCTTACAATTTTATTAACAAATTCAAAACGCAAACGGTCAGCTTTTTCAACCTCATCTTTATTAGTTAAATCAACATTACCTTGAATATATGGAGCTTCTTGTCCTTTTCCTTTTAAAGCAACCACCGTAGATACCACTTTATCTAAACCATTGCCATTATTAGCTATAGAAATAGTTTCCACAACTGGACATTTCAACTCTTTAGCTAAAAGTTCAATATTGATTTCTGTACCTTTTTTACGATTAATATCACTCTTATTTAGCGCAACAACAACTGGAACATCTAATTCCAATAATTGAGTTGTAAAAAATAAACTTCTACTAAGATTAGTCGCATCAACAATATTAATTATTGCATCAGGATGTTCATTTTTTACATAAGAACTAGTAATACATTCTTCACTAGAAAAAGGTGACATTGAATAAGCGCCTGGTAAGTCTACCGCAATTAATTCTTCACTACCTTGATAATAAGTTTTTTTAATCTTACTTTCTTTACGATCAATAGTAACTCCAGCCCAGTTACCTACTTTTTCATTTCTACCTGTCAACGCATTGTACATCGTGGTCTTACCACTGTTGGGATTACCTGCGAATGCAATTCTCATAAAAATATCCTCCAAATAAGTAAATCAATTTATTAGTGAACCAAGATAAAATTGGCTAATTCTAAATCAATGTTATAGCGAGCATCTTTAATT
>CASEWY010000201.1 GCA_949291625.1 uncultured Bacillota bacterium | reverse complement strand
ACTAGAAATTGATTTTGATGGGCGTAGTGTTAGTGTAGATGGAAATAAAGCTAATCTAACACCAAAAGAAATTGATTTATTATTCTATATGGTTAAAAATAAAAATATTGCTTTATCTAGAGAAAAACTTTTAGAAGAAGTTTGGAAAAATGATTATTTTGGTGAGGATCGTACAGTTGATACACACATTAAAATGTTAAGACACAATTTAGGTCCTTATCGTGATCATATTGTTACAGTTAGGGGAATGGGATATAAATTTGAAGCATAATTTTTTTAAAGGATTAAAATTTAATGTATGGTTGCAATTCTTTATGGTAGCATTAGGAGTTGTTTTAATCATGGGAATTTTGCAATTCTCTTTAATTAAACCATATTTTAGAGATAATAGAGTACAAAGTGTTAAGGCAATAAGTAGCACGATGGAAAAAATGATTCTTGAAGAAGAAAGTTTTAGTGATGCCTTACAATTAATCGTTGATAATAATCTTTGTGCGATAATTGTAAATGATGGAGGAAAACTTATTTATTCGGGTGATAGTTTAGGAGCAAGTTGTGCTTTTAATCAAAATGTTACAATTGATGAGACAACTTTTATCCCTTCTCAAGATGCCATTCCTTTAAATGATTTGATTAAAAATAATAACAACGAATTGAGTATTACTTTAACTAATACTAAGACGCAACAAGAGATGATTATTTATGGTAAATTAATAAAAAATAATTTAAGTAATTATTATTTATATATAAATAGTCCTTTAGAGCCATATGATTCATTGATAATGTTTTTTGCTAATCAATATATGTTTTATATGCTGATTATAATAATCATATCTATTGTTTTAGCTACCTTTTTATCAAATAAATTAACTAAACCAATAGTTAATATGAAAAAAAGTGCCGATATTTTAGCAACTGGTAATTATGATGTTCATTTTAATAATAGTTATTATAATGAATTAAATGATTTGGCAAATACTTTAAATGATGCGACTAATAAATTATCGAAAGTAGATGAATTACGTAAAGACTTAATTGCGAATGTGTCTCATGATATCAAAACGCCATTGACGATGATAAAGGCTTATGCGGAAATGATATTAGATATTAGTGGAGATAATAAGCAAAAAAGGGAAGAACATCTTAATGTAATAATAAACGAAGTAGATTATTTAGATCATCTAGTAAATGATATGAGCGAATTAAGTAAGCTACAATCAGGTAATTATATTTTGCAACAAGCTAATTTTGATATCGTTAAAGTAATTAAAGAAATAATAAATATCTATCAAGTTCTAATAGATGATCAACATATTGATTGTAAATATATTGGTGATGATAGCATTATTGTATATGCTGATGAGATTAAAATTAAGCAAGTTATTCAAAATTTTGTTTCTAATGCGATAAAGCATACGCAAGATGATGCTAAAATCATCATTAAAGCTATAAAATTAGATGATGCGATTAGGGTAGAAGTAATAGACAATGGTCAAGGTATCAAAGAAGAAGAGATACCATACATTTGGGATCGCTATTATAAAATTGATAAGTCTTTTAGACGCAATCAGCAATCAAGTGGTTTAGGTTTAGCTATTGTTAGAGCGATTTTAGAAGCTCATGGGGCAAAATATGGAGTTATAAGTGAAGAAGGTAAGGGCTCATGTTTCTATTTTGAGTTGGTGCAAGAAAATGTCTTTTGATTATTTACCAAATACAAATATAT
>CASEWY010000200.1 GCA_949291625.1 uncultured Bacillota bacterium | reverse complement strand
TCCACGTACTACAAATAATTGTATTTTCTAAAGATTAGATTTATGTCTAATCTTTTTAATGGTTTAATAGCTTAAAAGCTAGTTTATTTTTAAAAAAGTTTTAAAGGAGCTTTAAAAGATGGAAGAATATTTATTAAAAGAAAATCAGGATGGCTCAAAGATATTTGTGAGTGATGTTCATAAAGTATTATTAGAAATGCTAAAGGATATAGATGTTGTTTGCCAAAAGGCTAATATTCCTTATTGGTTAAATGGTGGCAGTGCTTTAGGTGCATTTCGTCATAAAGGCTTTATTCCATGGGATGATGATGCTGATATTGCGATGATGTATAAAGATTATGTACGATTTATTGCAGCTTTAAATAAATATTTACCTAAAGATAAATATTATTTTCAATGTTTTGAAACACACAAAGAGTATAACGTTTTGATTCCTGCAATGAAAATTAGAAAGAAAGGTACTTATCTTAAAGAAGTTAATACTTTATTGGCAAATCGTTGTAAAGATGGAGATGGAATTTTTGTTGATGTATTTGTATACGATTATTGTACTAAAAATAAATTGATAGATCTTCCTTTTAGACTTTTGAATCAAATATTAATGCCTTTTATCATCCTATTTGATAATATTGGTTTTAATCCTTTATTTTTAAAACGCTGGTTTGTATCTAATGCCCGTTTATATGGAAGGATAAATAGAAAGTCTAAATATATTGGCTTTGATCTTACATGGACTTTTAAGTCGCCTTTTAAACCATTCATATTTAATTATGATGATATATTTCCTGTTAGATATGTAGATTTTGAAGACACAAAACTACCGGTAGCAAATAAGATACATGAATATTTATGTGTGGCTATAGCTCCAAGTTATAATACTCTTCCGCCAGTTGATAAAAGACAGCCAAAACATATAGTTGATATAAAATTGTAATATGCTATATCAGATTAATAAGGGATGTAAGTCCTTTGGAGCAGAAGAAATATTTACCGATATTCAATTTGAAATAAAAAATAATGAAAAAATTGCCATTGTAGGAAGAAATGGCTGTGGTAAAACCACCTTATTAAAATGTATCTTAAAAGAAGAAGAATTAGATAAAGGAACGATTCATCAATTATCAAATACTACAATAGGTTACTTAAATCAAAACGCTTTAACTGATAAGGAAATTACTGTTCAAGAAGAAATGAACAAAGTATTTGTTAATATATTTGCCTTACAACAACAATAAAATGAAATAGAAGAATTGATGAAAACGGATAGTAGTGAAAAAGTGTTATCACGCTATGCAAATTTATTAGAGCGATTTGAAGCTTTAAATGGATATAATTATCAAGCAGAATTAGAAACCGTTTTTTGTCGATTTGGCTTTGATAAAAGTGATTTAAAAAGAAAGATTAATACTTTTAGTGGAGGTCAACAAACTAGAATTGCCTTTGTAAAATTATTAATAAGCAAACCAGATATTTTATTATTAGATGAACCAACAAATCATTTAGATTTAGAAACAATTGAATGGCTAGAAGGATACTTAAAAAAATATCCTAAAGCAGTGGTATTAGTGAGTCACGATAGAATGTTTTTAGATGATATAGTTGATGTAGTTTATGAAATAGAATATGGCAAAATGAAAAAATATGTTGGTAATTATACAGCTTTTGTTAATCAAAAGAAAATGGATCTTGAAAGACAAGAAAATGCTTATAATCGCCAACAAAAGGAAATTGCTCATTTAGAACAATTAATAGAAAAATTTCGTTATAAAGCATCTAAAGCAAAGTTTGCTCAAAGTAAGATTAAATTTTTAGAGCGAATGGATAAAATCGATGAAGTTAAACAACCAGATAATAAAACATTTAAAGCGCGCTTTACTCCTAAAACTAAAGGTGGTAAAGATGTTTTAATTATTGATGATTTATCAATAGGTTATGATCATGAATTATGCAAATTATCTTTACAGATTCAAGCTCATGATAAAATAGCTATCATAGGACCAAATGGTTGTGGTAAATCTACATTATTAAAGACTCTAGTTGGAAATTTAAAACCTATAGGGGGAAATTATTTATATGGACATCAAATTGAAACTAGTTACTTTGATCAACAATTAGCGCAAATAAATAATGATAATTGTGTTTTAGAAGAATTGTGGAATCAATATCCAGATATGGATAGAACAAGTATAAGAAGTGTTTTAGGACAATTTTTATTTAGTGCAGATGATGTTTTTAAAAATGTTAATGTTTTAAGTGGGGGAGAAAAAGTAAGATTAGCCCTTGCAAAAATTTTATTAGAGCATGCAAATTTTTTAATTTTAGACGAACCTACAAATCATTTAGATATCGTTTCAAAAGAAGCTTTAGAGGATGCGCTTAATGGATATAGTGGGACAATATTATTTGTAAGTCATGATAGATATTTTATTAAACAAATTGCGAATAAAATATTAGTTATTGAAAATGGACAGACAAAATTATATCCATATGGCTATCAATCTTATGTTGAAAATAAGAATGGCAATGAAAATAATGTTGAAATAAAAGATACTGTTTCTAAAGTTAATAAAAATAATAGGGTTAAACCTATAAATATTGAAAAAGAAATTGCTAAATTAGAAAAACAAATTAGTGCTAAAGAAGAAGAATTAAATGATTTAAGAGAATTACGATACGAGCCTGAATATTATCATGATTATCGAAAAATGAATGAATTAGAAGAAAAAATAGATATAGTTCATAATGAAATTGATAATCTTATGAGTAAGTGGGAAGAATTGGCAAATAGCGAGTAATTCAAGTAAATTTTTAACTTCCAAGAAAGAAAAAAAACAAAATTATGAAAATATTTTCATTAAAATTTACAAGTTTACATGAAATCTTTTTGAAAAAATTTTAATTTTTTTCTTGAATAATTAAAAACATTGATATAAAATATACACATGCATAAAAAATATGCAAGGGAGGATATTATGAAGAAATTATTGTTAACACTAATGGCTTTGTTAATGAGTGTTTCTCTAGCATCTTGCTCAAGTTCTTCTACAACTGAAACTCCTTCAACTACAGAAGCTACTACAGGTACTCCTACAGTTGATTCAGTTGCAGATTATACTGGCCCAACTGAATGGGTTGAAGCAACTTCTAGAGAAGTTCAAAACATGGATTATGTTGCTACACAATTAGCTACTGACCATGAATTGAATGCAAACTTCGTTGACGGTCTATTAGAAAACGCTCCATCTGGTGAGTATGTTGGTGCTATTGCAGAAAGTTGGGAATCTAATGAAGATGCAACAGTATGGACATTCCATCTAAGACAAGGTGTAAACTGGGTTACAAGTACTGGAGAAGTTTATGATGAGGTTAAAGCTCAAGACTTCGTAACTGGTTTAAGACATGGTGCTGAATTCGCAAGTGAAGCAAATATTTTAAGTGGAATTATCGCTGGTTATCAAGAATATGTTGATGCTAAAGATTTCTCTGATGAAGCATTTGCTAATGTTGGTGTAAAAGCTGTAGATGATTATACAGTAGAATATACTATGACTGCTCCTACACCTTATTTCTATACATTAACTACTTATAATGTATTGTTCCCAATTAATGAAGAATTCTTGACATCTAAAGGTACTGGATGTGCTTTAGGATCTCCTGATCCAAATAGTTGTACATTTGGTGCTGCTAGTGCTGATTCAATTCTTTATAATGGTGCTTACTTATTATCAGTATTTGATGCAAAATCTCAAACAGTATTAGTAAAGAATCCTAATTACTGGGATGCTGATCATGTATATTTGGAAACAGTAACTCGTATTTATGATGATGGTTCTGATCCATATTCAATCATCACTGGTTTTGAACAAGGTACTTATGTACAAGCTGGTTTAAATGCTAGTTGGTCTGATTATGCTGATTATGCTGAAAAATATGCTAACAATGCATATCCTGAATTACCTAATGCTTACGCATTTGGTGTAGTATTTAACTACAATCGTCAAATTTGGGATAATACAAACTATGCTACTACTGATGAAGCAAAAGAAAATACTCATAATGCAATCTTAAATGAAAACTTCCGTAAAGCTTTAAGAGCTGCTTATGATAAAGAAGCTTATTTAGCTACTAGTGCTCCTGCTGAAGTTGCTAAATCTACTCTAAGAAATGTTAACAGCTTCCCTCAATTAGTTTATAATAGTGAAGGTGTTGCTTATGGTGATTTAATTACTGAAGCATACAATGCACAAACTGGTGAAAATGTAAGCTTAGCAGATGGTCAAGATACATTCTATGATCCAGAAGCAGCTAAAGAATATATCGCAGCTGCTGAAGCAGATGGTGTTGTATTCCCAGTTCATTTGGATATGCTAGTTATTGAAACTAGTGATAGATTAGTAAGACAAGCTCAATCAATGAAACAATCTATCGAAGAAAATACTGATGGACAAATCATTATTGAATTAGTATTAAGAGACGAAGATACAGTACAAAATATTGCTTATACTAATACTGATCCAGCATTAGCTGATTATGATATTTCAACATTTACTGGTTGGGGACCTGACTATGCTGACCCTAAGACATTCGTTGATATCTATTCACCAGATGATGGTTATTATATGACTTCTATTGGTTTATCTAGTGAATTCGATGGTGACCAAGAAATCAAAGAAGCTATTGGCTTATATGAATACTATGATTTATACCAAGCTGCTGATGCAATTACTGATGATCTAGATGCTCGTTATGACGCATTTGCATTAGCTGATGCTTATTTAATTGAACATGCTATCTATGTTCCAAGTAGCCAAAACTCTAGAGCAATGTTAGTATCTAAACAAGTTCCATTTACTAGAAGCTATAGTGCAAGTGGTATCTCTTCTAATAAATATAAATATATCCAATTACAAGAAGATATCGTTACTGTAGATCAATATAATGCTGCTAAAGCTGCATGGGAAGGTAATTAGTTCTCATATAAAAAGGCTATAAACATGAGGGTTGATGCCCAAAGGTATCAACCTTCTATTTTTGCTAGAAAGGAAAATCTATGAAAAATTATATTTTGAGTCGTATCATAAAATCTATCATAGCGCTTTTCGTTGTCCTTTCTATCGTAATTGTTATGCTGTTTACATTGATTCCGCGTGTGAATATCTTTAAAAATGATACTTCTATCCAAAGGATGAAGGGTGATGAAAAAACATCATATATGTATAACAAATGGGATGAATTAGGATATTTGGATTTTATTACATTCAATGAAATGTGCTATGCTTCATCAGATGATGTTAAGGCTTGTGTTAGCGGTGATACTAAAGAAGCTGCAGATATTTTGCAAGAATATGAAAATAATGGGTATATAATTGAACAATTTTCTGATGGTTCATATTATGGCTATTATGAATATAGTCCTTTTGAGATCCTAAGGAATTTTTAT
>CASEWY010000199.1 GCA_949291625.1 uncultured Bacillota bacterium | reverse complement strand
TGCAGGGGTTATGCATTGTTACAGTGGTAGTAAGGAAATGGCTTTAGAATTTCTTAAGTTGGGTTATTATATTTCGCTTGGGGGTCCTGTTACTTTTAAAAATGCTAAAGAGCCTAAAGAGGTGGCTAAAGTGGTTCCTTTAAATCGCTTATTGATTGAGACGGATTGTCCTTATTTAACTCCTGAACCTTTTAGGGGTAAAAGAAATGAACCATCTTATGTAGTATATACGGGTAAGAAGATTTGTGAACTTAGGGAAATTGATGAAGATAGTTTCCAAAAACAGATGGTCATTAATTTTGATGAATTATTTAAGGGGTAAAAAATGCAGAATGATTTAGGAAAAGATAAGATTGAGAAGTTGGTATTTGCGATTGCTTTACCATGTATGATTGCTCAATTTGTTAATGTCTTATATAGTGTTATCGATCGTATTTATATTGGACATATTGCGGATGTTGGTAGTTTAGCACTTGCGGGTATTGGGGTATGTGGACCGGTTGTTACCATGATTGGGGCCTTTGCATCATTGATTGGTGTTGGTGGTGCTCCGCTTTGTGCGATTGCTTTGGGTGAAAAAAATCATGATAAAGCAAAAGCTATCATGAGTAATTCTTTTATCTTATTAACGATAGTATCGATATTGGTTGTCTTAGTAATATATCCATTTCATGAAGATATGCTTTATTTATTTGGGGCAACGGATGCGACTATTGAATATGCGAAAACTTATTTTGGTATTTATTTGTTGGGGACACCTTTTGCTTTATTGAGTGTGGGTATGAATAATTTTATCAATTGTCAAGGTTATGCCAAAATAGGAATGTTTTCGGTAGTAATTGGGGCTATTGGTAATATTATCTTGGATCCCATATTTATCTTTGGTTTTAATATGGGAGTTGCGGGGGCTGCTATTGCGACCGTTTTATCACAGCTTTTGAGTTGTTTTTTTGTTTTAATTATATTACTTAAAAAGAAGATGTCGGTAAATTTGTGTATTGAACCTTTGAATTTTAAGAATTGTTTACAGATTGTTAAGATTGGTTTTACGCAATTTATTATAATTGCTTTTGATAATGTAATGATTATTGCGATGAATATGACTTTAAAACATTATGGTGGTAGTAATGCTGATCTTTTGATTATGGCTAATACGATTGCACAATCATTTATGTTATTAGTTACTATGCCTCTAGGAGGAATTAGTGGTGGTACGCAAGGTATATTGAGCTTTAATTATGGGGCTTATAATGTTGATAGAGTTAAGGAAGCTTATAAATTTATTTGTAAAGTTTGTGTAGGTTTTACTTCTATTATGTTTATTTTAGTTTGGGTGGCTGGTAAGTATTTTGCTTATTTATTTACTAGTGATCCAATAGTGATTGAACAAAGTTTAACCGCAATTAAAATTATGACATTATTTATTATTCCTTTAGGCTTGCAATATGAATTAGTAGATGGACTTACAGCTTTAGGGGCTGTGCGTTTATCATTGCCATTATCTTTTTTTAGAAAAGGGATTTATTTTATAGCTTTAATAATATTACCTATGTATTTTGGGGGTCAAAGTGCTTTTTTTGCGGAAAGTATTTCGGATATAATTGCCCCAATTGTTAGTTTAATTGTAGCTACTAGAAGTATTGATAATATCTTACAATGGCGCTTGCAGATGAAGCCCATTGATTTTGAAAATGAATAGGTGATTTAAGTGATTAAAGAGATTATTGTTGTAGAAGGTAAAAATGATACTTTAAATTTAAAACGTTATTTTGATTGTGATACGATTGAAACCCATGGTACATGTCTTAGTGATTTTACTTTGAATTTGATTGCGAAAGCTCAAAAAAGTAGGGGAGTAATTATCTTTTGTGATCCAGATAGTCCTGGGGAAAAGATTCGTAATGCGATTAATGAAAAAGTTAAAGGTTGTAAGAATGCTTTTTTACAGGCTGATGATTGTCGTTTTAAACATAAAGTAGGGGTTGAACATGCTAGTTATGAAGTATTGAAAGAAGCTTTGGAGAACCTTCTTACTTATGGAGAGTATGTAGCTACCGTTGATATGAATGATTTTTTAGAACTTGGTTTGAGTGGGCAAAAAGATAGTGCTAAACTTAGAAATTTTGTTGGGGCTAAATTGCATATTGGTAAGTGTAATACAAAACAATTATTAAAGCGATGTAATATGTTACAATTAGATAAAGAAGATATTAGAAAGGTTTTATTTGATGAAAATAATAGCTAGTATTGGTCGTACTAATGAAATATTAGAAAAATTTAATTTGCGGGCTAAAAAGGGTTATGGTCAAAACTTTTTGACTGATTCGCGTATTGTGGAAAATATTGCGGATAAGGCTGATTGTAAAGATGCTTGTGTAATTGAAATAGGACCTGGTATTGGGGCTTTAACGCAGATGTTAGCTTTGCGGGCTAAACATGTTTTGGCTTATGAGATTGATACTAAATTGTTAGATGTATTGGCTTATAGTTTAGAAGGTTTAGATAATATTGAAATCATTAATGAAGACTTTTTAAATTGTGATTTAGCTACAGTGGTAAAAGATTTAAAGGCTAAATATGGAAGAGTAGTAGTATGTGCTAATTTGCCTTATTATATTACGACACCTATCTTATTTAAGCTTTTTGAGTGTGAACAACAAGTTGATAAGATTACGGTAATGATGCAAAAGGAAGTTGCGGATCGTTTTAGTGCTAAAGTAAATACTAAGGATTATAATGCTTTGAGTGTTATGAGTCAGTATTTATATGATGTTAAGACGGTTATTAAAGTTAGCCGTAATGTTTTTAATCCTAAGCCTAATGTAGATAGTGCGGTTGTGCAATTTTCTAATCATGATAAAATTGAAGTGAATAATCAAAGTGATTTTTTTGCTTTAATTAAAGCTTGTTTTAAACAAAGAAGAAAAACATTATATAATAATTTAAGAGAATATTTAAAAGATGGTATAGTAGCGGAAAATATCTTAAATAAGTGTGGTCTTACAAATAATGCTAGGGCCCAAGAGCTTACTCTTGACCAATTTATTAAATTATATGAGGTATATGATCATGAAAGAAAGAGCTTATGCAAAGATTAATCTTAGTTTAGATGTTGTAGGAGTTAGAGATGATGGTTATCATGAATTGAAGATGATTATGGTGCCAGTTAATTTTTATGATACCTTGGAAATGGAAATTGCTGATGAAATGTCCATGGAACAAAATGCTAGCTATTTGCCAATGAATGAGAAAAATACGGTAATTAAGGCTATTAATGTTGTTAGAGAAGCTTATGGTTTTAAAGAGAATTTTAGAATTAAATTAGTTAAGCATATTCCTACGCAAGCTGGTTTGGCTGGTGGTAGTAGTGATGGAGCAGCGGCTATTCGTTTGATGCGTAAATTATTAAGATTGGATATGCCTAATAGTAAGATGATTGAGCTTGCAGCTAAGGTAGGAGCGGATGTAGCTTTTTGTTGCATGAGTAGACCGGCTTTAGTTAAAGGTATTGGGGATATCATTGAACCATTTGATTTTAATTGTCCATTTGAAATCTTATTAGTTAAACCTAGAAAAGGGGTTATGACGAAAAAAGCTTTTGAAATGGTTGATAATATGGATTGTATCCATCCGGATGTTTTAGGTTTAAAAAAGGCTTTAGAGACGGATGATTATGCTCAAGTAATAGCATTATTAGGTAATAGTTTAGAAGCTCCTAGTTTTAAACTTAATGGAGAGATTGCTAAGATAAAGAAAAAGATGTTAGAACTAGGATTAGATGCTAGTTTAATGACCGGTTCTGGCTCTTGTGTATTTGGTATTAGTCGTGATAAAGAAATAATACAAAAAGCAGAAAAGTATTTTAAAGATAATGGATATTTTGTA
Source organism: uncultured Bacillota bacterium (assembly GCA_949291625.1). GTDB lineage: Bacteria > Bacillota_I > Bacilli_A > Erysipelotrichales > Erysipelotrichaceae > JALEVB01. The sequence goes on along the minus strand of CASEWY010000199.1, from coordinate 1,178 downwards.
CGAGTTACAAATGTATTAAATAATAAATATAGATAGAAAAATTCCCTATTTGGTTAATTAATATCAAATAGGGAATTTTATTTGTTTAAATGTTCATATATATCCTTTCCATTATCTCTTTGATCCAAAATGGTAATTTTGTAGTATTTTTTAACTCATCTTTTATATCATTAGCAAATTTAGATAATATTTTAATGTTATTATCAGTGATATTATTTTGTCCTAAAGCTTTTATCGCTTGAATGATGATAGATATTTTGTTTGAATATAAACTTATATTGCGATTGCTAGTATGTTTAAATATGATTTTTTTGTTTCTGTATAAATATTCCCTGTAGGGTCCATCAGAAATATAAATAAATTCATTAGGAACTTGTGTTGATAGTCCGGTATAATTTAATGCAGTATCACCTGTTGGGGAAATGGTCCATGCAAATTTTTCAGCAATTTTTTCTGCTACATCATTAATATTAGGATATGAATATTCTTGTAATATTTCACTATATCTTGGTTTGGTATATAAGCCATCAATTATTCTAATAATAGTACCTTCTTCATTTAAGCGATATAAAATAGACTTTATTGTATTTTTAGTGGCTAGATTATAAAAATCATTTATTGAGTATATTTTGCCAGGATTATTTATCATAATGCTTTTAATTTGCTTTGCTGCAGAAATCATATTAATGCCTCCTTGCACCCATAATTATACTATTTTAGGTGCATTTTTCAACAATAATATATAAGTATCAAATCTTAAATATCTTATTCTGTAGAGGTTTAAGTGGGGGATTCCCATCGTGATATTTCCCAAAAACAGAAAAAATTCAATTTTGGGAAGTGCAGAATTTTCTAAATAATATATTTTCTCCTTCTTCATTCAATATATATGCCATTTTTAGTATTTAACCTTTAAAATTTAATAGTATTATTTCTAGAATATTTGATGAATCCCTTTGGAATTGCTAAAGGTATTAGTTATTTATTAGGATAATATGTAAGCTTTTTGGCATTTTTAATGCAATATGTTAAAATATTACATGTTAATAAGGTAAATATATGCAGACAAGATGGGCGAAAAAGATTGATGTCAAAAATTGTTTCAGTGAGTATCCCCGAATGCATATGCAAAGGGATAGCTATACTTGTTTAAATGGTATTTGGCAATATGAAATTAC
>CASEWY010000198.1 GCA_949291625.1 uncultured Bacillota bacterium | reverse complement strand
ATTGTTCAGATGTTGAAATGGTTAATGATTATATTTATAAAAATACTAAGATTTTACCTAATGAATCTTTTTCTTTTAGAATTGATACCATTTGTGATTCTTCGCTTCAAGGATATTTAGTTAGTTTTGATGCAATAGATGTTGCAATTGATAATATTGTATTTGCATGATATTGCTTTAAACTTGTTAAATAAAAAGGTGAAGCACTAACGTTGACCGGTCTGACTTATGATGATGATCATAACGCTTCCGGCGCAAATGCTTCACTTAAGAAAGTTTATCAGTTAGCAATTAAAATAGCAACTAAATGATGACTATAAATGTAAGATTGGTGATACTTATATTGATAATATTCATCATTTTATAAATAGTAATTCATATCTTAAAAATTTAAATGTTTTTAATATTTTAGATTTATATTTAGGGGATGTTGACTATATGCAATTTACTATAAAATAATGTAAGTGAAATATGTGAGGATTAAATATGATTAAAGCAATTTTATTTGATTATGATGGAACTTTATCTAATAGATTATTGAGTGCTTATCGCAAATATCAAGATGTTGCGAAAAAGCTTTTTCCTAATTTAATTGATCAACCATTGGAACTTGAAGGAATTGTACAACGCATGATGACTTGGGATGAGTACGGTACCATTTCTAAAAGACATGTTTTTGAGCAATTAAATAAAAAATATGATTTAAATTTAGATATCGATTATTGGGTTAACGAATGGTATGATACTTTTCATTTATTTAATGTTTTACAAGATGATTGTTTAGAAGTTTTAGATCAGTTACATAAAAAATATAAGATTGGTTGTATTACTAATGGGCCAGTTAAAAGTCAACGAATTAAATTAGAGTATACAAAAGTAATTGACTATTTTGATGTTTGCTTAATTTCCCAAGATGTTGGTATTGATAAACCAGATAAAAGAATATTTGAGATGGCTGCTGAAAAATTAGGATTAGATTGTAGAGAAATTGCTTTTATTGGTGATAATTTTTATGCGGATATTTTAGGTGCTTATCGAGCAGGTATGGATCCCATTTGGTTTTTTACGGATAATAAAAGAATCTCTGATATTCCAGTTAAGCGCATTTATGAATTTAAAGATTTACTTAAAATATTTTAAAGCCATGATTTTATTCATGGCTTTGTTTCATAAAATATATTATGTTATTAATAACTGCGCCTTTGCACATTGGATCATCTAGTAAACGATGTTGTCCATCGGAAAAAGTAATTAACATCTTATTTTTTACTGGTATTTTTTTCATTAATTTATAGCTGCTAGATATATTAATTACTTCATCATGATCACAATGTAGTAATAGACATGGTACCTTTATGCGTTCTACTGAACTTTTAGTATTGTCTACTAGTTCTCTAAAAGCATCCTTAAATGGTTGAGGAATAGATTGTTTTTTGTTTCTGGAGAATATATAGTCGATAACATTGTCGACATTCATATAATCATAGGCGCAAGCTAAAAGAATTACTTTTGATACTTTGGCTTTATTAGCTAAATAGCTTGCAATGATGCCTCCCATTGAAAAACCGATGATAATAATTTCATCAAAGTCATTTTGAATGTCATTAATTACTTTTTCTGCCTTAAAAATCCAATTTGCCCATTCGATATCGTTTGGATTATTTAAATCGAATAGTTTGGGAATAAATACTTTATAACCTTCCTTTTCTAGTGGCAAAACTAAGTTATCAAATTCTTTGGGGCCTCTTAGGCCAAAACCGTGGATACAAACTACGGCTTTTTTTATCTTTTTTTGGAATAATTTCATATTTTTATTATAATATTTCACTAAAATTTAGTCAAAAAGTATATATTTTTTAAAAAGTAAAAAAATTAAAAAAAGCCTAAAAAAAAAGCTTGCAATGCGATTATTTTAATAGTATTATATATAGGCATTCGCGTGGACATGGGAGGTTGCTGGCACACTGAGATACGTTGTCACAGTATGAAACCAGGTAATTCACATCGAGCGAACTATCTGCAATAGATAGATGAAAATAAGGAGGAAAATTTCATGGCTAAAAATTCTGTAAGAATTCGTTTGAAAGCTTACGAACATCGTAATTTGGATGCAGCTAGCGAGAAAATCGTTAAGACTGTTAATACTCACGGTGCTAAAAAGATCGTTGGTCCAGTTCCACTACCAACTGAAAAACAAGTGGTAACAGTATTAAGAGCTGTTCACAAATATAAAGATTCTCGTGAACAATTCGAAATTAGAACACATAAACGTTTGATTGAAATCATCGGTCCTAGTGCTGAAACAATCGAAGCATTAAGTCGTTTGGATTTACCTAGTGGCGTTGATATTGAAATCAAGCTTTAGTAGAAAAGGAGAAAAAGAACACGTATGAAAGGTATATTAGGTCGTAAACTTGGTATGACTCAAGTGTTTACAGCTGAAGGCCAATTAATTCCTGTTACAGTTGTTGAATGTACACCAAATGTTGTATTACAAAAGAAAACTGTAGAAAATGATGGTTATGAAGCTGTTCAATTAGGTTTTGAAGACATTAAAGAATCAAGAGCTAATAAAGCTGAATTAGGTCATGCTAAAAAAGCTAACACAGCAGCAAAGAGATTCGTTCGTGAAATTAGAGGTAACGGTATGATGGATCTTGAAGTTGGTGCTGAAGTAAAAGTTGATATCTTTTCCGCTGGTGATATCGTAGATGTAACTGGTGTATCAAAAGGTAAAGGCTACAAAGGAACTATTGTTAGAAACAATGCTACAATTGGTCCTAAATCTCACGGTGCTGGTCCAAGCCATAGAAGCGTTGGTTCATTAGCTACTACTGGTAGAAATAACGGTCGTATTGAAAAGAATACACCAATGCCAGGTCATGAAGGTTGCTACACCACTACAAATCAAAATTTAGAAATTATTAAAGTTGATGCTGAAAACAATTATATGTTGATTAAAGGAAACGTACCTGGACCAAAAAGGGCTATGGTAATCGTTAAGACAACTGTTAAAGGTGTTAAGAATGTTGCACCAAAAGAATTGTTGAGCTACGAAACAAAGGAGGTTAAATAATGCCAAAGATGGATATTTATAACCTAGAAGCCAAAGTTGTTGGCTCTATGGAATTAGCTGATGCAGTATTTAACATTGAACCTAACAAACAAGCAATCTTTGATGCAGTATTATTACAACAAGCTAGTTTGCGTCAAGGAACTCATAAAACAAAGACTCGTGCTGAAGTTTCTGGAGGCGGTAAGAAACCTTTCAGACAAAAAGGTACTGGTCGTGCTAGACAAGGTAGTACTCGTGCTACTCAATGGAGAGGTGGAGGAATTGCATTTGGTCCAACACCAAGAAGTTATGGTTTCAAATTAAATCGTAAAGTTAGAAGATTGGCTTTAAGATCTGCTTTGAGCAGCAAGGTTGCATCAAATAGTTTAACTGTATTAGAGGGAATCAAATTTGAAGAAATCAAGACTAAGAAGTTTGTAGAAGTTATGAAAGCATTTAACTTTGAAAAGAAAACTTTATTTGTAGTTGATATTGCTGAAGAATTTGACAATGCTTTCTTATCAATGAGAAACATTCCAAATGCAATGATGCTTACAGTTGAATCATTAAATGTTTATGATATCGTAAATGCTGATCAAGTAGTAATTACCAAAGCTGCAGCTGAAAAAGCACAGGAGGTATTTGCATAATGTTAAACGCAAGAGACATCATCATTCGTCCTATCGTTACAGAAAAAACAATGAAACTTATGGACAGTGATAATAAAGTAACATTTGAAGTTGCTAAAGATACAAATAAAACTGCTGTACGTCAAGCAATTGAAGAAATTTACAATATTAAACCTGTTTCAGTAAATATTGTGAATGTTCATCCAAAAACTAAACGTGTTGGTAAATACGTTGGTAAAACAAGTGCTTACAAAAAAGCAATCGTTAAATTACCTGAAGGAAAAGATATCGATCTTTTCGGTAATAAATAAGATTTAAAAATATCGGAGGAAATCGCTATCTCCGGAAAATTGCGAAAGGAAGGAAAAAATAATGGCTATTAAGAAATATAAACCAACGACACCTGGTCGTCGTGGGATGAGCACATTAGTAAATGAAGAAATTACTAAGAGCACTCCTGAGCGTTCATTGTTAGCTCCTTTACATTCTAAAGGTGGCCGTAATAATAATGGTCGTATCACGACTCGTCATCAAGGTGGCGGTCATAAACGTCAATATCGTATTATTGATTTCAAACGTAATAAAGATAATATTCCTGCAGTAGTTGCTGCAATTGAATATGATCCAAATCGTAGTGCTAACATTGCTTTGTTGCATTATGTTGATGGTGAAAAACGCTATATTATTGCTCCAAAAGGTTTAACTGTTGGAACAAAAGTTTTATCAGGCGAAAGCTGTGATATCAAAGTTGGTAATGCGTTAGAATTAAAGAATATTCCTGAAGGTACAGTTGTTCATAATGTTGAATTAACTCCTGGAAAAGGTGGACAATTAGCAAGATCTGCTGGTTGCTCAGCACAAATTCTAGGTATGGAAGGTAGATATGTAACATTACGTTTATCTTCTGGTGAAGTTAGAAAAGTATTAAATAACTGTCGTGCTACCATTGGTACTGTTGGTAACGAAGATTACAATCTAGTAAATATTGGTAAAGCTGGTAGATCTAGATGGATGGGTATTCGTCCTACTGTTCGTGGTTCAGTTATGAACCCAGTTGATCACCCTCATGGTGGTGGTGAAGGTAGAACTCCTATCGGACGTAAGTCACCAATGACTCCTTGGGGCAAAAAAGCTATGGGTGTTAAAACTCGTAAAACTAAGAATAAATCTTCTAAGTTAATTGTTAGAAGACGTAACGAAAAATAGGAAGGGAGAAAGTAAATGGCACGTAGTTTAAAAAAGGGTCCGTTCTGTGATGAACATTTAATGAAAAAAGTTGAAGCCTTAAATGCTTCTGGTAAAAAAGAAGTTATCAAGACTTGGTCACGTAGATCAACTATTTTCCCTAGTTTTGTTGAACATACATTTGCAGTTCACAATGGTAAAGAACATGTTCCTGTATATGTTACAGAAGATATGGTAGGACATAAACTTGGTGAGTTTGTGGCTACTCGTAAATTCGGTGGACATGGTGACGATAAGAAAGCATAAGAAAAGGAGATAAAAAGATGGAAGTTAAAGCAGTAGCAAAAACAATACGCATCGCTCCTCGTAAAGTTAGACTTGTGCTAGATCTTGTTAGAGGAAAAGATGCTCAAGAAGCATTAGCAATTTTAAAATTCACACCTAACCATGCAGCTGCAGAAGTTAGTAAGGTTGTAAAATCAGCTGTTGCGAATGCTAAAAATAATCATCAATTAGATGAAAATAAATTATATATCAAAGCATGTTATGCTGACGAAGGTATTACAATGAAACGTTGGATGCCTCGTGCAAAAGGAAATGCTTCACAAATTCTAAAAAGAACAAGCCACATTACAGTAGTGGTTGAAGAAAGATAAGGAAGGGAGTTCAATATGGGTCAAAAGGTAAGTCCAATTGGTATGCGTGTTGGCGTTATTCGTGATTGGGAATCAAGATGGTACGCTAATGATGCAGATTATGGAACATTATTAAATGAAGATATTAAGATTCGTGAATTTATCTTTAAACAATTAAAAGATGCATATGTTTCTAGAGTAGAAATTGAACGTACTTCTAAGAACAATGTGAAAGTAATTATCCGTGCAGCTAGACCTGGCGTTATCGTTAGTAAAGATGCTGAAGGTAAAGATAAGATTCAAACATTAAAGAATAAATTAACAAAATTAACAAAAGGCAAAGAAGTTAAGATTGATATCGTTGAAGTAGCTAATCCTGATCTAGATGCTCATTTAGTAGCTAGAAAGATTGCTGAAGGATTGGAACAACGTCAATCATTCCGTATTTGTCAAAAGAAAGCTATCCAACAAACAATGAGAGCTGGAGCTAAAGGTATTAAAACATTAGTTTCTGGTCGTTTAGGTGGAGCTGATATCGCTAGAGGTGAAGGTTATTCTGAAGGTATCGTACCTTTGCACACTTTAAGAAGTGATATCGATTATGCTTGGTATGAAGCTGATACAACATTTGGTAAGCTAGGTGTTAAAGTATGGATTTGTCGTGGTGAAGTTCTTCCTGGTGAAATGGTTAAAGAACCTGAAGCAGTTAAACATGCACCAAACAATCGTAGAAATCGTAACGATCGTCGTCCACGTAATCAAAAACCTAGAGTTGAAGCTAAACAAGCTGAAGTTAAAGCTGAAGCTCCTGTTGCAGCTGAAGGAGGTAATTAATTATGTTGATGCCTAATAGAACAAAATATAGAAGACCTCATAGATTAAGTTATGAAGGTA
>CASEWY010000197.1 GCA_949291625.1 uncultured Bacillota bacterium | reverse complement strand
GTAGTAGATATTAATAATAATGGAAAATTATGGGCTACGGTTACTTTTAGCGTTGATGTTAATTTTAATGTTTTGTTGCCAGCTGATACCAATGAGGATTTATTAACAACGGAAATTACGGTTAGAGATGAAGAAGATCCTAATACAATTCAAGCTGATGTTATTTTAAAACTTAATGATGAGATTATTGGTAGTGTGCCGATGAATAAAGAAGTGACGGAATATGATATTAGTTTTGAAGCTACTACTATGCCATCAATAATAAATGGCTTAAACTGGTTTAGTGTTGGTGTATTAATTATGTTTATTTTAGGGCATTTAATTTTTGCGATTAAAAAAGATGCACAAAAATAGAAATATTGTTAAAATAGCAAAGAAAGAGGATTAGTATGAAGAGTTTAAAATTAACAAATGATTTTACATGGTTAGGAATAATCGATGATAAATTAAGAGTTTTTGATATTATTATGGAAACTAAATATGGGACTACTTATAACTCATATTGTTTAAAGACAGATGAAGGTTTAGTATTATTTGAGAGTGTTAAAGAGAAATTCTTTGATGAATTTTTAGAAAAGATAAATGATATAGGAAAAGTAGAAGATATAGCTTATATAGTTGTAGATCATACCGAGCCTGATCATTCTGGTTCGATTGAAAAGCTTTTGGCTTTGAATCCTAATATTAAAATAATTTCTAGTATGATTGCTCAGAAATATTTAAAAGATATTACTAATCGTAATATTGAAGGTATTGTGGTTAAAGATGGAGATACAATTAAAGTTGGACAATATACTTTGCGTTTTATTAGTGTTCCAAATTTACATTGGCCCGATACAATTTATACATATATCGAAGAATTAAATATTTTAGTTAGTTGTGATTCTTTTGGAGCACATTATGCTTTTGATCCGGTTTTAGTATCAAAAGTAGAAGATGTTGAGGCTTATGAAGATGCTTTTAATTATTATACGACGATGATTATGGGGCCTTTTAAACCATTTGTGGCTAAGGCTATGGATAAATTGGAAGCAATTAAAGATGAAATTAAATTGATTGCACCAGGACATGGTCCAGTGATTGATAAAGATTGTGCTTCATATGTAAAACGTTATCAAGAATTTGCAAAAGTTAAAGAAAATGATCAAAAATTAGTGGTTATTCCTTTTGTTTCGGCATATGGTTATACAAAAATGATGGCGATGAAGATTCAAGAGGTTTTAACTAATAAGGGTATTAATTGCGAAATTTATGATTTAGTTGAAGTTGATAATAAGATGGTTATTGATAGAATGATTGCGGCTGATGGAATAATGTATGGTTGTCCTACATTATTAAATGATGCTTTACCACCAATATATAATGTGATGAATGCAATTATTGCTGGTTATCATGGTCAAAAGGTTGTTTCGGCTTTTGGTAGTTATGGTTGGAGTGGAGAAGCTGTTGGTAATCTATTAGTGCGTTTGAAACAACAGAAAATGAAAGTTGTTGATGATGGTTTGAAAATTTGTTTTAAACCTGGTGAAGATAAGATGAAATTAGTTGAAGAATACGCTAATAATTTTGGAGATAAATTATAAAATGAAGAGCTTAGTAGTTAATTTTTTGGCTTTATTTTTAGTTGATCAATTATTTAATTGGGTTGCGATTGATTCATATGTGACGATATTGGTTATGGCTTTAGTGCTTACCATCTTAAATGCGACAGTTAAACCGATACTTAAATTCTTGTGTTTTCCTGTTACAATTTTGACTTTCGGCTTGTTTTCGTTAGTTATAAATGGTTTGGTTTTACAGCTTACATTTATGTTTGTTGATGGGGCTTATATTGCTTCTTTTGGTGGTACGATAATTGCTAGTATAATTATTAGTATTGCGAATAGTATTTTGAACGAAAAGTAGTTGACAGTCATATGAATATTATGATAAACTAGCATGGCTTAGTGAAATTAGAGCTTTCTTTGTGAAAGCTTTATATTATGCTAGTATTTGGCACACTTGGAAGTGTGTGCATGTATTAAGGCGAAAGGAGATTATGGAATGCCAACAATAAACCAATTAGTGCGCAAAGGTCGT
>CASEWY010000196.1 GCA_949291625.1 uncultured Bacillota bacterium | reverse complement strand
CCTACCGCAATAATCTTGATCATCCTAATACCACACTACATGTTTCTTCAGCATTATTACGCAAATAAGTTATTTCAATAGTATCCTCTGGTTTTAGATTATATAACATATCTCTAATTTGGGCATAATCACTAATACTTTGACCATTTATACCTACGATTATATCATTAACTTGCAAACCGGCATTATAAGCTGGTCCATCCGTTTCGACTACCTTGATTAAATAGCCTTCATTAAGTTCTAAATTAAGACCTAAATAACTCTTTTCATAATTTTCTAAGGTTGCAACATCCTCACCACTAATACCAAGATATCCTTTTTCCAAGATACCATTTTCCATTAGTTGGTCAACTATATATGACAATTCATCAATAGGAATTGCAAAATTCATACCTTGAACATTAGAACCGATAAGTCCTAAAGTATTTAAACCAATTAGCTCACCATTAAGATTTACTAAGGCGCCTCCACTATTGCCAACATTCATTGCTACATCTGTTTGTAATAAAACCATATCTGCATCATAGATACCATCATTATCACTATCTACACTCAATAATAAATCTTTACCGCTGATGACCCCAAAAGTAACACTGCCTGCAAAGTCTTTGGCAATCGGTGATCCAATAGCTATCGCATATTCGCCTTTCTTCAACAAATCATTACTACCATGCGTAAATGGTTCAACATCAAAATCTGTAGTAGCCTTCAATAAAGCGACATCATAATTTTCATCAAAACCAACAAGAGTCATTTCCACATTAGCGCTATTTGCGAATATTGCATTAATGCGCTGACTTCGTTCAATCACATGATAATTAGTTACAATATATACTTCACCTTGTTGATAATCATATACAATACCACTACCAACACTATCTAATGTATCATCTTGATAATTTTCAATAGTTACTACTTTTTCTTCACATTCTTCAACTGTTTGCGTAATATCGGTAGTATATCCAGTAATCGTAGTTTCTACCACATTATGTTCAATCGTAGTATTATTTTGCGGTTGATTAAAAATTTCAAAAGTTAAAAAGATATTCCAAACAACTAAAATCCCAACAAGTACATAGATAAATTTTTTCATAAATTTTCTCCTATTTCTACGATAGAAAATTGTTCACAAACTTTTATTTCAATATGCGTTAAATCAATTCCACACTTCTTTAAATAATCAATATTCGTATTTAATGCTAGTTCATAATCATTAGCTTCTCTAGAAATATGGGCAAGCATGATGCCTTTAGTATTTTTACCAATGATATTGCTTAAAACATCAGCACAATCTTCATTACATAGATGTCCATTAGCACTTAAGATACGCTGTTTAACATATAAAGGCCTATTTGATTCCATCAACATTTTAATATCATGATTGCTTTCAATGATAATATAATCAATATTTTTAAGTAAAGGATAGTATTTTTCATTTACATAACCTGTATCTGTCAAATAAGCTATCCTTTTTTTACCATCATCAAATATATAGCCTAATGTAATACTAGCATCATGACTTAAAACCAAAGGAAATATTTGAATATTTTTAATATTAAATTCTTCTAAAGGAACTATCTTATATACATCTTGATCTTTAATATCGATAGGACTATAAATTGGCAAATCCTTAAACATTTTTATTTGACTAATATGATCACTATGATCATGCGTAACTAATAAAGCATCAATATCCTTAATAGTTATATTTAAAGATTCCATAGCCATCTTCAAATATTTTTGTGT
>CASEWY010000195.1 GCA_949291625.1 uncultured Bacillota bacterium | reverse complement strand
GGACTTTGAAGACATGGAACACTATGCTTTAAATATTTTAAAAGCTAATGATAAATTAATAAGTAAACAATTAGCCCAAAATTATGAAGAAATAATGGTCGATGAATTTCAAGATACTAATGAAATTCAAAATGATATCATCAATTTAATATCCAATGGTCATAATGCCTTTAGAGTAGGTGATGTAAAACAATCAATATATCGATTTAGAAAAGCCAAACCATCTTTAATGCGCGAATTATCTCATGATATAAATACCAAACAAATAAGTTTATCCTATAACTATCGTTCCAAAGAAAATATCGTTGAATTCAATAATGATTTATATAATGTCTGCATGAATATCGATGGTCTAGAAGATAGTTATACTAATAAAGATAATGTAAAAGTAGGGGTAGATGCCCAAAAAGAAAATGTTGATGATGCGATTATCTTCTATGCTTTAAGTCCTCAAGAAGGCATAGATAATAAAATACTAAAAGCAGAATTTATTGCCAGAAAGATTCTAGATTTAAAAAAGAAAGATCCTAAATCAAAATTCAAAGATTATGTTGTATTGTTAAAAGCCCATGATGACAAAAAATATTTAAAAGCCGCTTTTGAAAAATATCAACTACCATATAATGTGGATGCTAAAGACAACTTCTATGCTTCCTTATTATGTTTAATGGCCTTAAGTTATTTAAAATTATTAATCCAAATTGATAAACAAAATTTAATAGCTACCCTTAAAAATTTCTATAACATGAGTAGTGATGAACTAGCAAATATATCGCAAAATGATATTTTAACTAATTTACAAAATATTAATCATCCTATTATTAATGATTTAAATAATTTAAAAAATATCTATAATCAAGAAGGTTTAATATCATTATTAAATGCTCTATGTAATATTCAAAATTTCTATGAAGAAAAATTAAATAATAAAGAAAAAACCAATTTTGATCAATTATTTGATATAGCTTTACGTTTTAATAAACAAAGCAATTCATTAGTAAAATTCATTTACGAAATTGAAAATGGTAGTCAAACAATGACTAAAGAAGTTACTTCTATATCAACAGATGAAGATGTGGTAAGAGCTATAACCATTCATCAATCAAAAGGATTACAATATAAAACAGTCTTTATTTGGTCTAATTCCCAAGCTAAAAATCATGATACTAATAATGAACATTTAATAGATACTGAACTAGGTCTAGCCCTAAAACCATTATCATTACCACAAAGAATAAGACAAACAACCATTGAATATTTAGTAATCAATGATAAATTAAATAAAGAAGATATTGAAGAAAATACAAGGCTTTTATATGTAGCTACCACCAGAGCCCAACAAAGAATGTACTTTGTTGATGTCATAAAAGATCTAAATTATTCACCAATTAATTATGAAATTTTATGTGAGCGCAAAGGTATTAGTGGAACTATTCTTTCATCAATTAAAAATAATCAATATATTAAAGTCAAAGATGATGATACAACTAATATTGGCTTTGAAATTAAACCATATAAATTAACTAATCTAGTAAAGATAGAACACTATCAAAAAATACCAACTTCTACTTTAGAAATCATTTCACCATCAAATACTCACGCTAATAACATCATGAGCATTAAACCATATAAAGATCAATTTACTCATGGAACAACCATCCATGAAATATTAGAACACTTACCAATCAAAAAATGGACTATAGATGATTTACAAAAATACAATTTAAATACCAAAGATATCAATCATTTATTAACTTTCAACAATTCAAAATTATTTGCAAAAGCCTATGATCATCAAGTATTTAAAGAATATCCATTTATAACAAAAAAAGATAATAAAATTATCAATGGTACGATGGACTTAGTCTTAATCAATGATGAAGAAGTAATAATTGTTGATTATAAAACCAATAAAAATATGAATAAAAATGAATTGATTGATTTATATAAAAATCAATTAGATATCTATGGTAATATAATGAAGAAAGTATATCCAAACCATAAGATATATAAGTACATATACGCTTTTGAACTAGATGAAGCAATTGCATTATGAAAGAGGTAAGATATGATAAAGCATTTATATTTAATAAGACATGGAGAAACATTATTTAATCAAAGAAAGAAAATTCAAGGATGGTGTGATTCTCCTTTAACTAAAAAAGGTATTGAACAAGCTCAAGCAGCTGCTTTATTAATAAAAGATATCAATTTTGATCATTTTTATTCTTCTACATCGGAACGTTGTTGCGACACCTTAGAAATCCTAACTAATAACCAGGTCCCTTATGTTCGCTTAAAACAATTAAAAGAACGTAATTTTGGTTATCTAGAAGCTTGTGATGAAGACTTAGTAAAAAACAATTCTAAGGGTCATTTCTTTGATGATGTCTATACCATGTTTGGTGGTGAATATTATCATGAAGTTCAAGAAAGAATGGTAAATATCTTAACTAACATCATGAATAAAGAAGATCATCATAATGTTTTAGCTGTATCTCATGGTGCATCTAGTTTTGCTTTTCTATCTTCATTTGTTGATGTAAATACTATAGTTGCTCAAGGTGGTATACCTAATTGTGCCATTATCCATACAACATATGAAGATGGAAAATTTACACTGCAAGAAATTGTCAAACCAAATATTTAAAAGCATTATAAAAG
>CASEWY010000194.1 GCA_949291625.1 uncultured Bacillota bacterium | reverse complement strand
GTAGCGCTACAATGAGCTTGAATGATAGTCATGGAAATATCTTGGCGGCTATCAAAGATGCTTATGAAGCTAGTAAAGATGTAGATATTGTTGTTGAATAAATAGACAAAAGCGCCATTTTGGCGCTTTTTATAATATTTTGAAGTTTTATTTTAATTCTAATGATGATAAGCTATAGGCATCAGAGGTTATATATGTTATTAATTAGTCAATTAGTTATCTTATTTTTTATATTTGCTATATTGGGTTGGATGATGGAAGTTGTATTAAAATATATTAAGTTTCATCGTTTTATCAATCGTGGTTTTTTAATAGGTCCTTATTGTCCAATATATGGGGCAGGAGTAGTGGTAGTTACTATACTAGTAGGTGACTTAATTGGTTATACTGGTACGATTATTGAGACCTTTTTTGCCGGGTTTGTTATTTGTGGGGCTTTAGAATATTTTACTAGTTGGTATATGGAGAAATTGTTCCATGCTAGATGGTGGGATTATAGTCAAAAGCCAATGAATTTAAATGGTAGAATTTGGATAGGTAATTTAATCTTATTTGGTTTGGCTTCAGTGGTTATAGTTAAGGGTATTGCACCTAGATATTTTGCTTGGATTGCTAATTTTAATCCTAATTTAATTAAAATAATTGCTTTAATTATTGTGGTGGTTATTTTAACGGATGCGATTGTTTCGCATTTCTTATTTAATATTGTTAAAAAAGAAATTGATAATACTGATGGTGATGATACTGAAGTTATTTCTAAAGAAGTTCATATGTTATTGAATGACCGTAATTTATTAATAAGACGTATTCATGAAGCTTACCCTTATTTAGAGGCTCGTCCTTTGCGTTTAACCAAACGTTTAAAACAAGTTAAACAAGATGTTCAAAGAATTAAAAAAGCGCTTAAAAATAGGCGTAATGAGCTTATAGATGAACTTGAATTAGATGATTTAAGAAAACTTTATAAACAAAAATTAGATGAATTGAAAAGAATTAGAGCTGAATTTCGTAATTATCGCGATCGTTATTAATTAACCAAGAGATAATATAATTAAAATTAGGATAATTAATATAATCTTGTATTATTTCTAAATGTCCTTTTAAATTTAATTCTTTGCACATTAAAACAAAATGAGCTATAGCTATGCCCATATCAATATGTTTAATATCATTATCATCTAATGGTAAATTATGATAAATATAAAAATGATAAGCATTATTAGTTTCAATGATACGCCATGGTTGTAAATTGAATGCTGAAGGAGCAAGACGTACCATTTCTAAACATTCATGATATTTATTATTGATATCATAGTTAAGAGTATTTAAATTATCATCAAAAAATAGTTTATTGAAAGGTAAACGACTTGTAGAATTTATACTACTTTTTATTATTTTATCTTTAATAGTTAATTTTTCTAAAGGATATCCTAAGACAATAATTATAGGTATTATCATATCATCGGATATATTTAATATTTTTTTAATTTGTTTTTTAGAGAAGGTTGCTCCTAGAAAACATGTACCAATACCTAAAGATGTTGCATATAGGACAATATTTTCTAAATAATAGCCTATGGTTTCTAAAATCATGGGTTTATTTTTACAATAAGCTATTAAATATGCTGCTGGATTGGAAATAAAGCCATAGGTGCCTATTTTTTCTTTAATATTAATATTAGTTAAAATTTTGATATTAATATCTAAAGGAATATTTAAATTAGTTATAAATGCATTTATAGTATTTAGATGTTCTATTTGTAATGCTTCTTTTTTAAAAGTTCTAGTACTATGGCGATTTATTATTTCTTTATTCATTTTATTTTCCTCGTTTGAATATTATAATATAGATAAATAATTAAGGGGGCTAAATATATGCATGTTAAAGATGAGACTTATGTATTAGCTAAAATATTTTTACTACCTATAATAATTAAAGCAATGTTAATTGGTGAGATTGTTAATATCCTTTTATTTTTTATATTATTTATCATTCAAAATGCTATATTTAGAAATGAAATGTTTCATTTTTTAAATATATTTGTATTTGTATTAATTGCGATAATTTGTTTAATTTTAATATTTGTATTTTATCATCAACTTAAAAAGCTTACTAATAGTGATATATGGGAACAATTAGTTAATCAAGCTATTGAAGTTATTAAAAATGAAGAATATATGCAAGAAGAAATATATGATAAGGGTACACTTGTTGTTGGTAAATTCATTTGTTTAAAGGATAATGGTTATTTTGAAGATAGAAGAAGTTTTTTTTGCGAATATCAATGATCGTAAAGCTGAAGCTATTTTAGTAGCTACATTGCTTGGCTATAAGATACCTTCTACTTCTAAATATTATCTTGCTTGTATAAGTATTCCTATAATGGTACTTATTGTTAGTTTTATTCCTTCATATATTCAAGATTATAATATTATGAGTAAACAACAAGCAATAATTGCAAATAGTATTGATAAGATCAGCGATAGTTTATATGAAGAGTGTGATTATGTTTATAGTGATGATCCATATGAATATTATGATGAATATGGATATTATATCAGTGGATATTTAAGTGATGAAAATGGTGATGATTATGCCTATGTTAGTGTTACGATAAATAGTGAAGGCTTAATCAATGGTATTAATTATAGTATTGATGTTGATGTCAATGTTTCAAAAGAAGATAATTTAGCTTTGCTTCAATCTACCTTAACAACTTTAAATAGTTTATTGAATGAAGCTGATGTTAAAGCTATTGAAGATGAATTATTGACTAATTATCAATTAAGCGATGATTTTATCGAATGGTTTGAAACTAGTTCATATTATGATGAAGAAAATTTTTATGAAAGTAATATGATGATTTCATATTATTCAACTCCTCTAGAAGAATATGATGATTATGGCATATCTTATGTCTATGTGTCAATATATCCGGAAAATTATTATTGATGATTAAGTTGATACATTTCGATAAATGTTTGAATAAATTTTTCGGCAGGTTTTGAGAAAATTTGATATTTTTTCCAAATGATATGAATATTACTAACAATCTTTGGTTCAAAAGGTACAAATGTTAAAGCATCATTATTTATGATATTATCAATGCCTAAAGCATAACCAAAACCAGCTTCAACAAATTTACTAGCATTATATAATAAATTATAAGTACCAATGATATTTAAATCATCATTATTTTGATTTAACATAGTAATAAAGTTATGCGCATGTTGTTCCTGTTGAGGCATTAATAAAGGAATATCTTTTAAATCTTTAAAGGTAATGCTAGTTTTATTAGCTAATGGAGCACCTTTAGGTAGTAGAATACCCCAGATATCTTTATATGGTAAAGCTAAAGAATGATATTTTTGGGGATCAATATCATCGAATACTAATCCAAAATCTATCAATCCTTTTTCAATTTGTTCAAATACAAATTCAGCATTGCCACTAGATAGATGATAATGAATATCAGGATACTTTTTAGCTAATTCTTGAGCGGTATCAGCAAGAAGTTTAATCGCAATTGTTTCACCTGAGGCAATATATACATCACCCATGATGAATTGATCGTTAAAGGTCAATTCTTTTTTGGTTTTATCTACAAGATTTAAGATTTCTTCAGCACGCTGACGAAGCAAGATTCCTTCATCAGTAAGGGTAACTTTTTTACTTCCTTTAGCACCTCTTATCAATAATTTTTTGCCTATTTCATCTTCTAAGGCTTTTAATTGAACGGATAGGGTAGGTTGAGAAAGATGCAAAGAATTGGCTGCTTTAGATATGCTTTGTTCTCTAGCTACAGCTAGAAAATATTGTAATACACGAATGTCCATAAATTCCTCCTTGTATAGATAATTATTATACATATATATTATCAATAAGTATTTGATATATCAAAATAAATTATTTAAACTTATAATGAAGGAAGTGGTCAAAGGTGTTAGATAAAGAATTAAGTAAGCATGCTTGTTATTGTTGTTTTGAAGATATTCGCAATAATTTAATAGATGCTGGCTGTGATGAAATAACTATTAAACAATGTTTAGAGGATTTAAAGAATGATAATAAAGCAAGTTTTTTAAATTTATTACATAAGCATCGCGAATATTTAATGCAAGATATTCATCAAAAACAGAAACAATTAGATTATTTAGATTTTTTGATTTGTAAATTAGAAAAATGTAGTGAAGGAAAGAAGGAAGTTTAATGAAAAATATTAATGGACAAAGATTTGGTGAAGAAAGAGCTTTATATAATGCTAGAGATATTAAATTAAATGATTGTATATTTGCAGGCTTTGAAGATGGGGAAAGTGCCTTAAAAGAAGGTAAAAATATTGAAGCTAATAATTGTTTGTTTAATTTAAGATATCCATGTTGGCATGATGATAATCTATCAATTATTAATTCAGAAATGACGCCAGGATGTCGTGCCGCTATTTGGTATTCTAATAATGTAAATATTGTTAATAGTAAATTAAATGGCATTAAAGCCGTAAGAGAATGCAATGTAGTAAATATTAAAGATAGCACAATATCTTCTAGTGAATTTGGTTGGTTTTCTAAGGATATTACCATGGAAGATAGTAAAGCAGAAAGTGAATATTTTATGATGCATTCTAAAAATTTACATTTTAGAAATGTTGATTTTAAAGGAAAATATTCATTTCAATATATTGAAGATTCAACTTTTGAAGATTGTATATTTGATACTAAGGATGCATTTTGGCATGCAAAAAATGTTGTAGTAAAAAATAGTATAGTAAAGGGTGAATATTTAGCTTGGTATTGTGATGGGGTTACTTTTGATCATTGTAAGATTATTGGTACTCAACCTTTATGTTATTGCAAAAATTTAAAATTAATCGATTGTGAAATGATAAATACCGATTTATCATTTGAAAAATCAGAAGTTGAAGCTACTATTACTAATGTAGTAGATAGTATTAAAAATCCTTTAGTAGGTACAATTGAAGTAGCTGGTGTTAAAGAAATCATCATGGATGATGAAAATGCTAAGGGTAAAATAGTTGTAAAATAGGTGGCAATGCCACCTATTTTTTGTATAATTAAATTGAGAATATGCTTATGAGAAATCTTAGGAAAGATGCCAAAATGATAATTAATGATATTTTGCCTTTTATTTCTTGTGATAATACATTTGAAGACGCTTTAAAAGATTTTAAATTGCCTAAAGGAAGTTTATATTTAGTAGCTGTAGGCAAAGCAACTTTTAATATGGCTGCTAAGGCTGAAGAAATCTTACATGGTCATATTAAGGAAGGTATTGTTTTAAGCAAATATTGGCATATAAATGGGGATATACCAAATATTAAATGTTATGAAGCAAATCATCCACTAATAGATGAAAATGGTATTAAAGCTACCAAAAAAATCTTGGAAATGGCAAGTAATTTATATGTAGATGATATGGTATTATTTTTATTATCAGAAGGAGGATCAACACTATTTGAAGATTCTCTAATTTCCTTAAATGAATTAATAGATATAAATAGCCAACTTATCAGAATAAGGCAAATATTGTAGAAATTAATACTATTAGAAAAAGATTATCAAAGGTAAAGGGTGGTAAAATTGCTTTATATTGCAAACCAGCTAGTGTTTATTTTATTATCTTGAGTGATATTATTGATGATCCTATTGATATGATTGCTTCTGGTCCTACTATAATTGATAAAAGTAATTATGAAGATGCTTTAAAAATAGTTAATAAATATAAACTTGTTTTAAGTGATAAAGCATTAGAACACTTAAAAATGCTTACCGTAAAAATATTAAATAATAGTAAAGTTATATTGGGGTAAATGTTAAATATTTAGCTAATGTAGCTTAAAATATTTGTGAAAAATATGGTTATAAGCCAATTGTTTTAACAGATAGAATAAATTGTGAAGCAAAAGAAGCTGGGAAATTTATGGGAGCTATCGCTTTAAGCTAAAATAAAACTAAACAAGATATAGCTTATATAATTGCTGGAGAAACGATAGTAAAAGTAAATGGTAATGGGTTAGGAGAACGCAATCAGAAAATGGTATTAACCTGCGCAAGTTACTTGAAAGGATTAGAGAATGCAGCTGGCGGTTATGTAGATGCTAGTACTTATGATATTTTGCATAAACAAGGTATAGATATTGAAAAAGTATTAGCTAATAATGATTCCTATCATGCATTAGAAGAATGTAATGGTTTAATTATAACAGGTCCTACAGGAACTAATATTAATGATGTTTCGATACTATTAATAAGTAGAAATAAATAATTAATAGTGTATAATAAAAATAAAGGGGGGGAATAAAAGTGAAAAAATTAGTTGTTTTATTAGCACTTTTTATCATGCTTATGGGTTGTGCAAGTAGTCCATCAAGCAGTCCAAATTCTACAGCTTCTACTAGTGATGAAGATACTACAATAAGTGAAAGTGTAGTACCTGAAGAAACAGTTACTACAATCAATGAGCAAATAGTAATCGAAAGAGGAAGCATTAATGATAATTTATATACTAATGCATCGATTAATGTGAATATTGAAGTTCCTGAAGGCTATGTAGCTTTATCTGATGAACAATTAAATTCATTGGTAATAACTAGCGCAGAAAGTAAAGGAATTGAGAATTTCCAAGATGCAATCGATTCTCAAGCTGTTACTTATGATTTTGGTATGATTGATCCAACTGGGAATGGCAGTGTTCTAGTAGGTATTGAAAATCTTGAGGTTGAAGGTGCTGAGGGATTGGTTAATAATGAAGAAGAATATTTTAGCTTTGTTAAGGCAAGTTTGGTTCAAAATCAAGGAACAGAATATACCTTCAGCGATATCTATGATTTTCAAATGTTTGATGATACATGGACGGCATTAAATGCTATGGATAGTGCAAATGGGGTAAATAGTACCATCATCGTTAAATGCTATGGTAAGTATGTTGTATCTATTATATATAACTATACTGCTACTACAGATCCATCTGTTGTATTAAGTTATATTTATTGATTATGATTGGAAGAAGATAAATTATGGAAACTTTAAAATGTATTAAAACTAGAAGAAGCTATCGTAAATTTTTAAATAAGCCAGTTGAAGAAGAAAAGATAAAAGAAATAATATCTGCTGGCAATTATGCCCCAACGGGTAAAAACCAACAATTAACGCATTTTATTGTCATTACTAATGAAAAAGTGCGTAAGGAATTAATAAAAAAGGTTAATGAAGTATTAACAAACATGGATTCAAGTCAAGAAGGATATGAAGGTTTAATTAATCCTATTAATCTTGCAAAACAACAAAAATATGTTTTTAATTATGATCCACCATTATTTATCATAATCGCCCATAAAAAAGATAATGCCAATGCGATGGCGGATAGTGTATGCGCTATTGAAAATATGATGCTAGCAGCAAATGATTTAGGGTTAGGAAGTTGTTATATCAATCAATTAAGATATTTAAATAAAAATGATGATATGCTTTCATATTTAAAAGAATTGGGTTTAAAAGATGATGAAACTGTATATTGTTCATTGAGTGTTGGTTATGTAGAAAAAATGAATGATATAATTCCTGAAAGGAATAATAATATTACTTATATTAAGTAGATAACAAAGCTATTGAAAGGCGAAATGATTCGCCTTTTTCTTTTGTAATAAATTTCACAATTTGTAATTTTTGTGCAAAGATGAATAATGTTTCTAAAGTAATGTAAATGCTTTCAAAATTACTTTGATAATGTAATAATGAGACTGTAAGTATACAAATGTGCACGTTTATTAGTACTTTATTAAGGAGGATAGTATGAAAACATTCATTCAAAAATTTGGCAAATCAATGATGGGGCCTTTGTCCATTATTGTTGCTGCTGGATTATTATTGGGTCTTGCTTCTACTCTTCAAAATCCAAATGTATTTGGAAATTTGTTGGCTGACGTAGAAATAGTTAATAATTTTGTTAGTTTAGTAAATGCATTGGCAGGTGGATTATTCAGTTTATTGCCTGTATTATTCTGTATGTCAATTGCGCAAGGTATGTCAAAAGAAGATAAAGAAGTAGCTACATTTGCTTCTATTATCGGTTTTGTTTTATTCCATGTTACTATTCGTTTCTTCTTATCACTAAATGGTATAACAGCTGAAACAACTAGTATTGATTATTTGATGGAACAAGGATTAGATTTATTGACAGCTACCCAACAAAATGCTGCTTATGATACCGTATTAGGAATCTTTACTTATCGTATGAGTATTTTTGGTGGTATTGTTGTAGGTTTATGGACAGCAATGATTCATAATC
This sequence comes from uncultured Bacillota bacterium, assembly GCA_949291625.1. GTDB lineage: Bacteria > Bacillota_I > Bacilli_A > Erysipelotrichales > Erysipelotrichaceae > JALEVB01. The sequence continues at coordinate 2,066 of CASEWY010000194.1, read as the reverse complement.
GTTTCCATAAAACACAATTGCCAACAGCATTTAGTTTCTTTAGTGGTAAACGTTTTGTACCAATTATGATGGTTGTGACTATTCCATTTTTGGCTATTATTATGTATTTTGTATGGCCAGTTTTCAATACAATAATTAATGGATTTGGTACAATTTTAGCATCTGCTGGAGCATTTGGTACATTTATCTATGGCTTCCTAGAAAGACTGTTGATTCCTACAGGATTGCACCATATCTTGAATCAAATGATTAGATTTACACCAATTGGTGGAACTGCCATGATTGATGGTGAACAAGTTTCTGGTGCTTTAAATATCTTTAATGCATTATTAATGCAAGCAAATACTGATATGGATTTAATGCGTCAAGCTACCCGATTCCTAACTCAAGGAACTCATCCATTCATGGTATTTGGTTTACCTGCAGCATGCTTTGCAATGTATAAGACTGCACTTCCAAAAAATAGAAGTAAAGTAAAAGGTATGTTGTTAGCAGCAGGATTAACAAGTTTCTTTACTGGAATCACTGAACCTATCGAATTTGCATTCTTCTTTATTTCGCCATTATTATGGTTATTCCATGCGACAATGGCTGGCTTATCATTCTTAATTAATACTTTATTAGGAGTTTGTATTGGTAATGCCGGTGGTGGATTAGTAGACTTAATGTTATTTGGTGTATTAAGAGGACCTGAAACTAAATGGGTAATTAACGTTGCTATAGGTTTAGTATATGCAGTTATTTACTTCTTTGTATTTAAATGGGCTATTGTTAAGTTCAATATTAAGACACCTGGTCGCGAAGATGAAACTGATGAAGTAGGAAATGCTGATGAAGTTACAGAACTTGGTTTAGAAATTATGAAAGCATTAGGTGGCAAAGAAAATATCGTTGAAATTGATAATTGTATTTCTAGATTAAGATTAGTTTTGAAAGATACAGCAATTGTTGATGAAAAAGCTTTGAAGAAAACAGGATCATTAGGAATTATTAAGATTAGTGATACTCAGATGCAAGTTGTTTATGGTGCAAAAGTAGAAAAAGCTGCGGCAGAACTAAAAACTGCTGTAAGAACAAGTGCATAAGTGTTTAATAGTTGTTATAAAATAATACATAACTAAGCTTTTAATTAGCTTAGTTATGTATATTTAAATATATTATTAATTTATGGGAGAAATTTATGGAAACTAAATTAGAAAGAATTCAAAGTGATTTAGAGACATTAGCAACTTATACTTCTACTCCAGGAAATGGAGTAACTAGATCTTCCTATTCCAAAGAGGATACTTTGGCAAAAGAATATTTAATAAAAGAAATGGAAAAAATAGGTTTACATATCTATGAAGATGGATTTGGAACATTATTTGGACGCAAGGAAGGTACGCTAAAGGATGCTCCAGTTGTTATGTTTGGATCGCATTATGATTCGGTTGTTAATGGCGGAGCTTTTGATGGAGCGGCAGGTTCGGTTGCAGCATTAGAAGTAATGCGTGTTTTGAAGGAAAATGATTTCGTTAATGATTATCCATTAGAATTAATATTAATGAATGCAGAAGAAGGAGCAACCTTTGGCCCATCTACTGGTGTTTCAAATTCTCGAGCAATGGTTGGAACTATGACCGAATATGAACTAAAAACTGTCAAGAACAGATTTGGTCAAACAAAATTAGAAGCTATGGCAGAATATGGATTAGTTCCGGATTTAGAAAAAGCTAAAAGAAAACCAGGATCAATAAAAAACTTTGTTGAATTGCATGTGGAACAAGGCCCAGTTTTAGCAAAAGAAAATGTTGAAATAGGATTAATTTCATATCTAGCAGGTATTGGAAGATATACTTTCAAATTCTTTGGTAAAACAGGGGATTCAACTGCTCCAATGGATTCAAGAAAAGATGCGTTAGTTGCGGCAAGTAATTTCATAGTTAAATTTGATGAAGCAATTAAGAAATTAGGCAAAGATGTTACTGGCATGGTTGGTAAACTAGATATAGTCCCTAATTCAAATCAATTTGTTCCTGAATTAGTTGAAGGTAAAATTGAAATAAGAACTTTTTCCAAAGAAATTA